>DASPMH010000176.1:0-5537 GCA_035627175.1 Terriglobales bacterium
CCGTGCCGATGCCGTCACCGCGGCTGCGACTACCCGCCGGATCGGTCGGGCCCAGCGAGCTTGGCGCGTCGCCAGCGCGACCGTGCGGCTGACACCCGCGCGGTGCGTCACCGGCAGTGCCTATACCATCGCCACGTGAGCGCCGGCCGTTCGCAAGATCCTTGCCCGGTATCCCCTCGTCGCCGGCGACGCAGTGCTCGGGCGATGAATAGATGATGCCCTCGCCACCGGCGATAGGGGCATCCCCGGCAGTTCCGATGCCGTCGCCGCGGGTGCGGCTGCCGCTCGAGCGATCGCCGGCGACCGCCATGCCGGCGATCGGAGCAATAGAAAGCGCGGCTGTAAGCAATAAGGCGCGAGTTTTCATATGAACCTCTGCTGTCGCTGAAGCGACAGCTGTGCCAGCAGAGAGTTCAGCCAGGCGCTCGCGATGCTGAAGATCGCAGCAGGCAACAGCGCCGTGTTCCGGTGTTTTCTAGAAGCGCTTCCGTTAGCGCGATGGTTCGGCCTTGACCGAAAACCAGCCATTCTGTCGCATGCACGCGCGCAAGCCGGCCGTAACTTGAACCGCCCCTCTGGCGGGGCGATGGCTTTCGCCGAGCTGCGCGACACAGGCGTCGATCGCGGCCGGGACCTGCTCCGCTGTGGCACCGAATTTCCACCAGCTGCCGACCGGTACCAGCATCAGGACATTATCGGCCGGTGCAACGGCCAAAGCACCCGGTGTCGCCATGACCGGCGGCAGCGGAGATTCGAACCCACCATCCGCGGCGCCGGACGTAGTGGGGACCGGGCTAGGGCGGGCCTCTGCCTCACTGCCGCCGTCCGAGCCGGTGACATACAAGCCGCGCTCGCGCATGCATCGGCGGAAATCATGCTCGCCGGATGTTTGCTTGCGGCAAGCGCGCTCATCCGCGGACATCACATCGGGCGAAGCGCCCCGCTTGAAGGATACCGTCGCGCACCCGGCCAAAAGCACTGCACTGGCGAGTGCCACTGCTCTCAGCGCAAACTGACAAAGGTGTTTCATTCTTCGTTGAGTAACCCTTCCCGCACGATGAACTGAGCGATCGTCTCGACCCCCGTCCCCTTGCGTAGATTGGTGAAGACGAAAGGCCGTTCGCCGCGCATAGTACGTGCATCGCGCTCCATCACCTCGAGCGAAGCACCGACGTACGGCGCCAAATCGATTTTGTTGATCACCAGAAGATCCGACCGAGTAATTCCAGGTCCGCCTTTGCGCGGGATTTTCTCGCCTTCGGCAACATCGATCACGTATACCGTCAGGTCCGCCAATTCCGGACTGAAGGTTGCGGCAAGGTTGTCTCCGCCACTCTCAACCAGGATCACGTCCAGGTTAGGAAAACGCCGGCAAAGATCGTCGATGGCGGCAAGATTCATCGATGCGTCTTCGCGAATGGCGGTGTGGGGGCAGCCACCGGTTTCGACGCCGACGATGCGCTCGGCTGGCAGCGCGGCGCTGCGGATCAGGAACTCGGCATCCTCACGCGTGTAGATGTCGTTGGTCACAGCTGCAAGTTGGTAGGATTGCCGCAGCCGTTTGCAGAGCGCATCCATCAACGCGGTCTTGCCGGAACCGACAGGTCCGCCGATGCCGACACGTAATACCGGACGAGTGGAATGAGTAAGCACGATGCGAAGCTCCTCAGGACCGAAACAAGCGAGTGTACTGGGTTTCGTGTAGACTGCTCGCCAGGGCGACGATCGGCAGCATACCGCCGATCTGATCGTCGCCACGCGCCAAGCCGTCTTCGCAGGCTGCGGCGATGCGATCCGCCGAATCACGGAGCAGCCGCTGACCGCAGACCTGCCCGAGGGGCACGAGCTTGATGCCGGCGAGCACCTGATTCTCGAGCCAGCTCCAGGCGTAAACTTGGGCGATTGTAGGCAGCGGAACTCCCCAATCGACCGCCGCCACGGACAACATTGCGGCGAACGGTACATCCGGCCGCTCGACCCAATCCACCGCAGTTTGGTTGCCGAGATCTCGCAACAACCGTGCGAGCGCCCGGCCTCGAGCACAATCGTCCGCGACCAGCTCGCGAGTTTCTCGTAAGGCGATCAGCTCGCGGCTCCAGGAAACCATCGCCTTGTCATCGCCAGCCTGAGCGGCGCAGTACAGCCGAGCCAGAATCGGCAGATCGACGCCCGCGATGGTGTGGCTCAGCTGGTCTTCCAGCCAACGTTTCAGGCCCTCCTCATCGACAACCCAGCCCGCCGCCACAGCCCATTCCAAGCCTTGCGAGTACGCATAGGCACCGACGGGCAAGCTCGGACTGGCGAGTTGGAGAGCTCGCAGTAGCGATAGATCGCGGTTCATTGGTGGTGATGCTCACCGGAGGGATGGCTATGGTACGCCCCGCGCTCCGGCTCGAACGTCGCGATCTCATGGGCGACCTCCAGCCCGAGAAGGCGCACCATCTCGTCGAGGACGTGGTCGCGCTGGTAGCGCAGCCAACCCGCGCCCACCTGCAGCGCGACGTGGCGATTGCCGAGATGATAGCAAGCGCGTGCGAGCCCCAGCGCATCGTCACTGCGAGCAATGCTCACCGCCTCCTCGGCCGCACGAACCACCACGATGACGCCGTCCTGCGATCGCAAGCGATCCCCCTGAGCGATCGACGTGCCGGGTGGCAAGATCAGCGCCGCTTCCCGACCGCTGTCGAGGCGCAGACGCTGCCGGGTTTTCTGACGTTGGTCGAACGCCAAAGTAACGCTGTCGTCACTGGCGCCCGGCCCGTCGAGTTTCTCTGTCAGCTCGAGCATCGTTCAAAAAAGAAAATAACGCTGCGCCAGCGGCAACTCGCGCGCCGGCTCGCAGGTCAGCAACTCGCCGTCGGCGCGAACTTCATAGGTACGGGCATCGACCTCGATGTTCGGCTGATAGCGGTTGTGAACCAAATCGGCTTTGCCGATGTTGCGGGTGTTTCGCACGCTTCCGATCAGGTTGCGCAAGCCGAGCTGCTGCGGCACCGACGCGGCCACTGCGGCCTGTGACAAAAACGTCATGCAAGTCGCGTTACGCGCGGCTCCGAGCGCACCGAACATCGGCCGGTAGTGAACCGGCTGGGGCGTCGGGATCGACGCGTTGGGATCTCCCATCGCCGCAGCGATGAGCATACCACCCTTGACGATCAAGCTCGGCTTGACGCCAAAGAACGCCGGCTTCCACAGCACCAGATCGGCTAATTTGCCGACTTCGATAGAGCCGACCTCATCAGCGATGCCATGGGTGATCGCCGGATTGATGGTGTACTTGGCGACGTAGCGCTTCACCCGCAGATTGTCGTTGCTCGCCGAATCACCGGCGAGCGCGCCGCGCTGCGATTTCATTTTGTGCGCGGTTTGCCAGCTGCGGGTGATCACCTCGCCGACCCGGCCCATCGCCTGAGAATCGGACGAGATCATCGAGAATGCGCCGAGGTCATGAAGAATGTCCTCGGCCGCGATGGTTTCGCGCCGGATGCGGGATTCGGCGAAAGCGACATCCTCGGCGATCGACGGCGAGAGATGGTGACACACCATCAACATGTCGAGGTGCTCGTCGATGGTGTTGATCGTATACGGTCGCGTCGGGTTGGTGCTCGATGGCAACACATTCGCTTCGCCGCATACTTTGATGATGTCCGGCGCATGTCCGCCACCGGCGCCCTCGGTGTGGTAGGTATGGATCGCGCGGCCGCGGAATGCCGCCACCGTATCTTCGACGAAGCCTGACTCGTTGAGCGTATCGGTGTGGATCGCAACTTGGACGTCATGCCGCTCAGCGACCGACAGACAAGTGTCGATGGCCGCCGGCGTGGTGCCCCAATCCTCGTGCAACTTCAGACCCATCGCGCCTGCTTCGAGCTGTTCGTCGAGCGCGTGGGCGAGGCTGGCGTTGCCTTTCCCGAGCAACCCGATATTGACGGGCAGAGCATCGGCCGCCTGCAGCATCCGGTGAAGGTACCAAGGCCCCGGCGTGCAAGTGGTGGCGTTAGTCCCGGTCGCCGGGCCCGTGCCACCGCCGATCATGGTGGTGACGCCGGACATCAGCGCGTCCTCGACCTGCTGCGGGCAGATGAAATGAATGTGGGCGTCGATCCCGCCAGCGGTGACGATCTGCCCTTCGGCGGCGATGATCTCGGTACCGGGCCCAATCACGATATCGACGCCCGACTGTATATCCGGATTCCCTGCCTTGCCGATCGCCGCGATGCGACCGTTCTTGACGCCGATGTCCGCTTTGACGATGCCCCAGTGATCGACGATCAGCGCGTTGGTGAGAACCAGATCGACCGTTGTAGCATTGGTTCGTTGACTCTGACCCATGCCGTCGCGGATGACCTTGCCCCCGCCGAACGTGACCTCCTCGCCGTAGGTGGCGTGATCGCGCTCGACTTCGATGATCAAGTCGGTGTCGGCCAAGCGGATGCGGTCTCCGACCGTCGGTCCATAGAGCTCGGCATAGGCAGTGCGGCTGACGCTCCTCATGACTTACCGTCCAAATGGCCCGACACCATCGCGCGAAAGCCGTGGACGATACGGTCGCCGGCATATGCGACCAGCTCTACGGTTCGGACCTGCCCCGGCTCGAAGCGAATGGCGGTGCCGGCCGGAATGTTCAGGCGATAGCCGCGAGCCGAATCGCGATCGAACAACAGCGCCCGATTGCTTTCGAAGAAATGGTAGTGCGAGCCGATTTGAATCGGCCGATCGCCGCGATTCGCCACGCTCAACGTGAAGGTGTGCCGTCCCTCGTTCAGAGCGATGTCGCCGGCCAGTGTCAGGATCTCACCTGGTTTCATCGCCTCCCTCATCACTGAATCGGGTCATGGACCGTCACCAGCTTGGTGCCATCGGGGAAAGTCGCCTCGACTTGGACTTCGTGGATCATTTCGGCGACGCCCTCCATGACGTCGGCAGCGGTCAGGACGGTGCGGCCAAAATCCATCAGCTCCGCCACCGAGCGTCCATCGCGCGCCCCTTCCAGAATCGCAGCGCTGATCAGCGCGATCGCTTCGGGGTAGTTCAGCTTCAAACCACGTGCTTTGCGGCGCTCGGCCACCAGAGCGGCAGTGAACAACAGCAGCTTGTCTTTTTCGCGAGGAGAGAGATCCATGTTTCCTCAGGTGCGCCAAATGCGGGGCGGGCACGCCGGCCGTCCGAAGAGGAGCGGTCGAACCGCCGCCCACAGCCGGCCGAACAAGGTCGATAGGGATTCGCAACTGGCAGCCAGGGCACGGCCGATCAGGACATCTTCGACCAACGTGGCTGCGGCCAGCGCTTCACCCGGATTGCACAACACCTCGCGGGCGCGAGCCAGCACGTCTGCATTCGCAGGGGTGGCGAAGAAGGTGGCACATGCACTCGCGTCGCGCAGCCCGGCAATGCGACCGGCAGCGCTGACCAGGCGCTCGAGCACCAATGGTTTCTGCTCGCGGAACAGCTCGAAGCGAAAATCGATTTGTCCCGATCGGAACGCCTCGTGAAAAGCGGGTCTGCCGAAACCTAAAATTTCCCAGCCGCAAAAGCGG
>DASPMH010000177.1:0-3996 GCA_035627175.1 Terriglobales bacterium
TTGGCCGAGGTAGCGCTGCAGGGCGAGGGCGCGGCCGGGGCTGCCCTCGGCTACGGCGGCGAGCTCGCCGGCTTTGCCCGCGGCGAGGCCTTCCTTCTCGACCAGAATCCGAGCGACGAGATCCTGTGGCAGTGGCCGGAAGTTGAGCCGCTGGCAGCGCGAGCGCACCGTCGGCAACAAGGCGTCCGCGTTGTTGGCGATCAAGATCAAGATCGATCGCAGCGGCGGATCCTCGAGCGTCTTGAGCAAGGCGTTCTGCGCCGCGACGTTAAGGCACTGGGCGGGATCGACGACGATCGCCTTCTGTGGCGCCGCTGCCGGACGCAGCTGGGCGAAGCGCTTGATCTCGCGCGCACGATCGACGCCGATCTCCTTCTTCTTCTCCGACAAACCGATCCACTTGACGTCCGGATGACTTCCGGCAGCGAGCTGGCGGCACGCCGCACACTGGCCGCAAGCGTCGTCGCCGCGCTCGGTACAGGTCAACCAAGCGATGAAGGCCTGGGTAAAGCTGCGCTTGCCGATGCCGTCGGCGCCGGCGAACAGCAGCGCGTGGGCGAGGCGGTCCTGCCGCGACGCGTTCTGCAGAAGCTGGCGAACGGCATCGTGACCGTCGATCTCGGCAAAGCGAGGCAAAGCGTCCGCCATGAGGATCCCTCAGGCCGCCAGGCCGATCAGCGGCAGCACGGCGCTCAGCACCTCGGCGTGAACTGTCTCGGCATTCGTTTGCGCATCGATGCACTTCCAGCGCTCCGGTTCCCGCCCGGCGAGGGCGAGAAAACCGGCGCGAACCTTCTCATGGAAGGCGAGCTGCTCGCGGTGAAAGCGATCGTCGCCTTCGGCGCGGCCCAAGCCGATCTCGACCGGACAATCGAGCAGCAGCGTCAAGCTCGGGCTGACGCCGTTGCGCACCAGGGCGTCGAGCTCGATCACCCGCTGCAAGCCGAGGTCGCGAGCATAGCCTTGGTAGACGATGGTCGAAGCCGAGAAGCGATCGGTCAGCACCACCTCGCCCCGCTTCAGCGCCGGCACGATCAGCTCACCGAGGTGTTGGGCGCGATCGGCGAGATAGAGCAGTAGCTCGGCGAGCGGCGCCGGCGCCGGCTCGCGCAGGCTCAAGACGAGCTTGCGGATCTCCGCACCGAGAGAGGTGCCGCCGGGCTCGCGCGTCTGGCGCACCACCAGCCCGCGTTGCCGGAGAGCTTCCGCCAGTAAGGTGATCTGCGTCGATTTGCCGGCGCCTTCGATTCCTTCGAAAGCGATCAGGTGCCCCTGGGTCATCAGAGCGCCCCCTTAGCACGGCACCGCGTCCTGCTGCCACGCAGCGGCGCAGGACTCAGAGGATCTCCTGCCAGCCCGCAACCTCGATCGGCCGCGGCCAGGCGCCGGGCAGAGCCGCTTCGGCGCGTGCGAGCGCACCGCTGTCGTAGCGCACGACGCTACCGCCGCCGATCGCCACCAACTCCGCCGCTCGCGGAGCGATCCACACCGTACCGTCGACGAGCAGCCGTCCCGCGTCTTGGGTGGCAATGCCGCCCAGGACGACAACGGCCCCGGCGAAGCGAAGCTCTGCCTTGAGTAGGAGATCGCCAGCGATCACCACAACGCCATTGCCGTCGGTGCCGGCCGCGACGACGGCGTCTGCGGCGATCCAGGACAACTCCGGCGCGGCAGCCGTCCCCAGCGAAGAGGGTAGCGCGGTGCCGTACAGCCGGGCGCGCGGATGCGACCGCAGCCGCTGCGCCAGTGCCTCGGCTTCGACCGTGTCGATCCGCGCCGCCGCGCCATCGTAATCGGCATCTTCGATCGCGACCGCGGCCGAGCGCACCAGCGCCGGCACCGGCGGCGAAGGGCCGAGGTCGCGGCCATCGGCGACCAGATCCGATTCCGCCAGCGTCAGTGGGCCATCGAGTACCAGCGCTGCGGGGGAGGTCGCCGCGCCCAGCTTCAGCAGCGCCGATACGACGGCGCGCCCGCCGCGGCTGCCGCGCCCGGTGCTGACCAGCCGCAACAAGCTCGGCGAGGCGCGCTCGATCCGAAGGTCGTAGGCGCCCTGGTCCACAGCAAGTGGCGGCCCGGCGGGAATGATGAGAAGGCCGTCGTCGGCTGTTCCCGGCGTCCCGTCGACGCCATCGAGCAGACTGGCCGGATCGCTGCTGTCCGTCACCGCGGCCGTAGCCAACGCCAGGCCGGCCTCGGCGGTATAGAAGGCCGCCGCTTGCTGGCGAACGTTGCGCGCCAGCAGCGACTGCAGGCGCGCCTCGAAGACGACCAATGCACCTACCGGAAGGATCGCCGAGAGGATCAGCAAGACGGAGAGAATCGCGCTGCCGCGGCAACCGGTGGCCCGTGGTTTCATAAGGTCGAGTTCCGCAGGCGTATGCTGGTGGTCGCGGTCGCGGCGAGGTTGCCTCCGGAGCGGTCGGACCGCTCGGTGCGCAGCGAGACGTCGATCCGCCGCACGCGCTGGCGGTCGCTCTCGGTCAGGCCCGCGGCTGGTGCCGAAAGCTGATTGCCGCTTGCGTCGAAATAGCGAACGACGAAGCCGCCGGGGGGAATGTCGTCGGCGAGTAGCTGCGCGCCGCCTTGACCGGTGGCGCGACCGAGCTGGCGGGTCGCGCTGCGGTAGCTGAAGACGATCCGCTCGTGGCTGCTGGCAACGGCGCCGTCGCCGTCGAGGTCGGAGTGAACTTCGATGCGGTCGGCCGTGGCGGCGGCCAACCCCACCATCCCGTCGCCGCCGGCGTGGAAGCCGGCACCGCGAGTTTCGACTGCGATCACCTCGAGGGCCAGGGTCAGCGCCGCTTGGGCTTCGGCGGCAGCTTGCTGACGGCGCGAATCGCGAAGCACGCTCTGCGCCCAGGAGCCGGTGATCAGCGTCAAGATGCCGGTGAAGAGCATCGCGGTCAGCAGGTCGACCATCGTCGTGCCGCGTTGGGCTTGAGCCAACCTCATCGCTTCACCACGGTGACCAGCTCGACCGCCAGCGCCGGATCCGCTTGGCTGCGCACGGCTACTTCGGCCCGGTAGAGTTGGTGGCGCGCATCCCACAGCTCGAGCCGCCCGCTGCGGGTGAAGGGCGACTCCGCCGGCGCAGGATCGGTGCGCCCGCACGCGGCGAGCTGCTCGAGCCCGGCTTCGGCGAGCCGAGCTGCTTCGCCGGCCGCAACGACGCGCCCGCGGGCGCGGTAGGCGTTGATCAAGGTCTCGCTGAGCGCGGCGGTGATCAGCGAGGCAAGCGAGACAGCGATCAGCACTTCGATCAGGGTATAGCCGCGAGCCTGCATTCAGCCGCTCCGGGCGTGGCCGGTGATGTTGACGATCACCTTGGCGGTGTCGCCGCCGCTCGCGAGAGTAATCGTGCCGAAGCTCGCGGCATTGCCGCGCGGCCGGAAGTGGAGCGCGCCGTCGCGAGCGCTGCAGCTTTGCACCGATACACCGAGCGGCAAGGCAATCGGCTCGCCGACGGGATCGGCGGAGCTGCCGTCGATGCGCTCGAGGACGTATTCGGAAGACGCGGCGGAGAACACCAGGCGGTGGTCCTGATTCTCGGCGATGGCGCGCATCCGCGCGGCGGACAGGTCGCGCATCACCTGGGTCGTAGCCAGCCACAGCATCACCCGCCCCCGCGTCGGCCCCAACGCCGAGGCCGCCCCGAATCCCAGGACCGTCACCAGCGCCAGCACCACCACCAGCTCTATCAAGGAGAACCCCACCGCCGAACGAGCAACATGACTCATGCATTTAACAATGTAACTATCACATTGCATAGTCAACATTCATTGAGCAGCCATGTAGCTGCCGTCGGTAGACGGCGGCAGGCCAGCCGCGGCCATGTAGCTGCCGTCGGCAGACGGCGGCAGGCCAGCCGCGGCCATGTAGCTGCCGTCGGCAGACGGCGGCAGGCAAGCCGCGGCCATGTAGCTGCCGTCGGCAGACGGCGGCAGGCCAGCCGCGGCCATGTAGCTGCCGTCGGCAGACGGCGGCAGGCAAGCC
>DASPMH010000178.1:0-2427 GCA_035627175.1 Terriglobales bacterium
GCGCGGAGCGAGACGCGCAGCTGAGGTCCGTTGCCGACGGTATCTTGGACCAAGAAATAATCTTGATTGATCGGGCGGACGCGGCCGGTGCCGCTGGCAGCACCGACGACGACGGTGGTGGCGATGGCGCTCATGGTTACAAAGGAGGGGGAATGGAGAAGTGCTCGATCAGCTGGCGGCTGGTCAGCTCGGGTTCTTCGTGCAGGACCCAGTGGCCGGCGTTGTCGAGCACGACGACCTGCGCTTGGCGACAATGCTTGGCGCTGAGAGCGGCCAGCTCGACCGGCACGAAGCGATCCTTACCGCCCCAGAGGATGCGCACCGGCACCTGCACCGTAGTGTCGCCCTGCAGCTCTTCGCGGTAGCGGAAGCCGGCCCGGTACCAATTGATCATGGTGCGCATCGCGCCGTCGCGGTCCCAGGCATAGCGGTAATGGGCGAGCTCCTCGTCGCTGAAGGTGCCCTCGCGGCTGCTGTCGCGCAGCGATTTGACCAGCATGAACCAGTTGCCCATGCGGCCGGTCACTTCGGGCACGATCGGGATCTGGAAGAAGGTGCGATACCAGCTGATGCCCTCGGGGCGATCGCCGCTGCGGTTGAGCTCTTCGAAGGCGAGCGGATGCCCCATGTTGACGGCAGCGAGATGCGACAAGCGCTCGGGGTGCTCGATCGCCAAGCGCCAGGCGACCACGCCACCCCAATCGTGCCCGGCGACGGCAGCCTTACCGCCGTAGTGGTCGATCACCGCGACGGCATCGGCCACCAGCTCGCTCACGCGATAGGCTTCGACCTCGCGCGGCTTGTCGGAGGAGTTGTAGCCGCGCTGGTCGATGGCGACGACATGGAAGCCGTGCTTCGCCAGGCGCGCGATCTGCTCCTTCCAGCCCCACCAGAACTCGGGGTATCCGTGCAGCAGCACCACCAGCTTGCCGTCCGCAGAGCCGGCCTCGACGACGTGCAAGCGCACGCCGTCACCGCCGACCATCGTCGAACGCAGCTCGACGCCGTAGCGCTCGCGGAACGCGGCGACCGAGTCGATCGGTCTCTGCCAGCCGGACAGATATGCCGCCACTGCGCCGATCACCAACAGCGAGGCGATGGCGAGAATGATCGTCGATCGTTTCAACGGCTCTCCTCCGACGGCCACCATACGGTTTTCAACCCGATCGAGCGAGGCTAAGAGGGCGGCCAAATGAATCGACAAGACATGATCGGCCGGGTGCGGGCGCGCCGCGAGCCCTGGGACATGGTGGTGATCGGCGGCGGCGCGACCGGCGTCGGCATCGGCGTCGACGCGGCCTCGCGCGGCTACAGCACGCTGGTGCTCGAGCAATCGGATTTCGGCAAGGGCACCTCGAGCCGCAGCACCAAGCTGATCCACGGCGGTGTCCGCTATCTGCAACAGGGCAACATCTCGCTGGTGATGGAGGCGCTCAAGGAGCGCGGCATCCTGCGCCAGAACGCGCCCCATCTGGTGCGCGACCTGCGCTTCATCGTTCCCAACTACGACTGGTGGGAAGGGCCGTTCTACGGCATCGGCCTCAAGATCTACGACATGCTCGCCTTTCGTTACGGCTTCGGCCGATCGCGGCGCCTGTCGCGCCAGCTGACGCTGCAGATGATTCCGACGCTCAACACCGAGGGCCTGCGCGGCGGGGTGCAGTATTACGACGGCCAGTTCGACGACGCGCGGTTGTTGATCAACCTGGTACAAACGGCCGCGCAACAAGGCGCAGCCTTGTTGAACTACATGCCGGTAACCGGGCTGATCAAAGACAATGACCAGCTGATCAGCGGCGTCACCGCTCGCGATCTCGAGAGCGACGAGGACATCGAGATTCACGCGCGCTGCGTCATCAACGCCACCGGTGCCTTCTGCGATCGGGTACGCCAGCTCGACGATCCCAAGGCCGAGCCGATGATCGCTCCGAGCCAGGGGATCCATCTGGTGTTCGACAAGTCGTTCCTTCCCGGCAATGCCGCGATCATGGTGCCGCGCACCGCCGACAAGCGGGTGATGTTTGCCATTCCGTGGCACGGCCACGCCCTGGTCGGCACCACCGACACGGCGATCGACGACATTCTGCTCGAGCCCCGCCCGCTGGAGGAGGAGATCGACTTCGTCCTGGAGACGGCGGGAGCGTATCTCGCCAAGCCGCCGTCGCGCCGCGACGTCCTGAGCGTCTTTGCCGGCATCCGGCCGCTGGTGAAGAGTGGCGCCGGCAATACCGCCGCGCTGTCGCGCGATCACACCTTGCACATCGCCGGCTCCGGACTGCTGACCATCACCGGTGGCAAGTGGACGACCTACCGGCATATGGCCGAGGAATGCGTCAATCATGCCGCAACCCTGGCCAAGCTCGAGGAGCGGCCGTGCGTCACCTCGCAGCTCAAGATCCACGGCTTCCATCACAATGCCACCGAGTT
>DASPMH010000179.1:0-2696 GCA_035627175.1 Terriglobales bacterium
CTCAAGACGCTCGAAGAGCCGCCCGCGCACGTCAAATTCATCTTCGCTACCACCGATCCGCACAAGGTTCCGCGCACCATCCATTCGCGCTGCCAGCGCTACGATTTCAAACGCATCCCGCTGCGGCTGATCGCCGATCAGCTGCAAGCGATCGTCAGCAAGGACGGGATCGAGGCTGAAGCCGACGCGCTGCTGCTGATCGCCCGCGAAGCCGAGGGCAGCATGCGCGATGCCCAGTCGCTGCTCGACCAGGTCCTCGCCTTCGCCGGCAAACGCCTGAGCACCGCCGATGCGGTGCAAGCTCTCGGTCTGGCCGACCGCGCCCAGGTCCGCCGTCTCGGCGAAGCGATCGTGGCGCGGCAGCCTGCCGAAGCGGTAGCCGTGCTCGACGAGCTGTACAGCTACGGCTACGACCTGCGCCGCCTGGCGCGCGACCTTCTCGAGCACTTTCGCAATCTCGCCACCGCCAAGGTCGCGCCCGGCAGCGACTTGCTCGCCGAGCTGCCCGACGAAGAGCGCGCCGCGATCGAACGAGACGCGCAGAGCACCAGCAGCGAAGAGCTCGACCGCAGCTTCCGCGTGCTGCTCGATACCGAGGCCGAGCTGGCGCGCGTTCCCTACCCGAAGCTGGTGTTCGATATGGCGGTGCTCAAGCTGGCGACACTGCCGCCGCTGCTCTCCGCCGAGGATCTGTTGGCCGCGGTCGAATCGGCACGCGACCAGATCAGCCGTGGAAATCCCGCGCCCGCTGCCGCGCCTACGCCGATTCGCCGCGAGCCCCCGCCCGCCCCAACCGCGACCGCACGTGCGGCGAGCTCGCCGCTGCCCGCGGCCACCGCCGCTGCCGCCGCACCGAGCGGACCCACTTCCTGGGATGGCTTTCTAGAGTTCGTCGGCAAGAACAAGATCACTCTGCTGGCCTACCTCCAAGCGAGCCCGCCGCCGGATATCTGCGGCAACAAGCTCTCGCTTTCGGTACCGAAGGGTTACTACCTCGACTATCTCGGCCAGCGCGATCACATCGCCTTGGTCGAAGAGTTGGCCAGCCGCTACTTCGGCCGGCCGATCTCGGTCGCGGTCAGCGCCAGCGCGCCGGCGCCGGCATCCGCTAAGCCGGTGGAGCAGGGTCCCTCCGCCGCCGAATTGCACGCGCAAGCCGCCGACGATCCGAAAGTTCAAGCAGCGCTCGAAATCCTTGGGGGCGAGATCCGTGAGGTCCGCCCGCGGCGGCGGCGAATCGAGGAGAACACATGAGCAAAGGTTTCGATTTCAACAATCTGCTCGAGCAAGCGCAGCAGATGCAGAGTCGGCTCGCCGACATGCAGGAGCAGGCCGCCAACCGTACCGCAGAAGCGAACGCCGGCGGCGGCATGGTCAATGCCGTGGTCAATGGCAAGATGGAGATCGTCTCCCTGCGCATCGATCCTCAGGTGATCGCCACCGGCGATCTCGAAATGCTCCAGGATCTGGTCATCGCGGCCGTCAACCAGGCAATCCGCAACGTTCAAGCGGCGGTCGCCGAGGAAATGCAGAAGCTCACCGGCGGCCTCAACCTGCCGGGCATGACCCCGTAAGCGGCCGTCGCTCTTGCGCTGATGTCGGCTTTCCCCGCTCCACTGCAGAGGCTCGTCCAAGAGCTGACCAAGCTGCCCAGCATCGGCGAGAAGACTGCGACGCGCCTGGCGCTCCACCTGCTGCGCTCGGATCGCCGCGACGTCGATCTGCTCGCCGATGCGCTGGTTCAACTGCGCGAGCAGATCAAGTTGTGCTCGACCTGTCTCGCTCTGACCGATAGCGACCCCTGCCCGCTCTGCAGCGACCCGCAGCGTGATCCCCATTCGCTGTGCGTCATCGAGCAGCCGGCCGACGTCATGGCAATCGAACGGTCCGGGCAATTCCGCGGCCGATACCATGTCCTCCATGGCCGGCTGGCCCCGCTCGACGGCATCGGGCCAGAACAGCTGCGCTTGACCGAGCTGCTGCATCGTCTCGAAGGTGGCGTCATCACCGAAGTGGTGATCGCCACCAACCCGACCGTCGAAGGCGAAGCGACCGCGCTGTATCTGGCTCGCTTGATCAAGCCGCTCGGCGTGCGCGTCACCCGCATCGCACACGGATTGCCGGTCGGCTCGGACGTAGAGTACGCCGACAGCATGACCATCGGTCATGCTTTGGACGGCCGCCGCGAGATGTGAGCATGGCGGTGCGGCTCGACTACGGCCGGCACGGTCGCATCGTTGCCCTGCCCGACCATGGTCGCGTCTCGCTGCTCGATCCGCCCAAGGGTCAGCCGCTCGCCGATCCGGCCGCAGCGATTGCCGCTGCCCTCGCCGCGCCGATCGCCACGCCGCCGCTCCACCAACTGGCTCAGCGGCGACGGGATGCCGTGATCGTCATCTCCGACAAGACGCGGCCGATCCCGTACGCTACTGTCCTGCCGCCGATCTTGGCCGCGCTCGACAGCGCCGGGCTGCCGCGCCGGCAGATCGAGATTGTCGTTGCCACCGGTCTGCACCGCGCCAACACCGGCGCAGAGCTGATCGAGATGGTCGGCGCAGAGATCGCCGGCTCGTATCGGATCCGTAACCATGTCGCTCGCGACACCGCCGCCCACACCCACATCGGCACCACCGAGATGGGTACCGAGATCTGGATCGACGGCGCTTTTCTGCGGGCGGATCTCAAGATCGTAACCG
>DASPMH010000180.1:0-2554 GCA_035627175.1 Terriglobales bacterium
GTTTCTGGAACGTCTGAGCAAGGCCATGCACGAAGTCCTCGGCACGCTCCTGGGCGTACCACTGCAGATGACAGATGAGGCGGGAGTGATCGTCGACGCAGCCAAAGAGCTGCGGGGTGATGAGCGCGCCGCTTTTGGTGAGCACTTTTCGCGAGCCATCGTGGAAGTCGGCATGGAACAAAGCGCCAAAGCTATCCATCTCGTAGCTGCGCACTTCGCGCGTTTCCAGCCGCTCGCGCGCGGCCTGCATCCCTTCGGTATCGCGCTTCGGGAGCGGACGGCGGCGAAGACCGTTCCTTTTCAGATAGCGGCGCACCGTCGGATAGGAGGGCGCCACACGGTCCGGCTCCTTCTCGGCGAGCACCACGCGCAGATTGTCGGCGAGGAGCTGCGCGGTCCAGTTCGTGTTGGCGTGATACATCGACTTGAGCACAGCGATGGCGACCGGCGAGAGGACCTTGGTGCGCCCGGCCGTGCCGCGCGATCGCTCGCGCAGCGCCCGCACCGGATCCTCGGTCTTGCGCGCCGCGTACAGCCACTTCTCGATCGTCGAGTAGCCGAAGCGCACGGGTGCACCGGTGCGCGGATGGATCCAGGTTTTTTCAGCCAGCGCCGCGAGCGCCGCCTTGAGCTCACCACCCTTCGGGGGTGCGATCAACAAAGTTCCGATGACCGCGAAGCGCAGCCGGGCCCAGCGATCGCGCAACAACAACGGATCGTCATCACTCAACTTGAGCTCCTCGCACGTTGCGGCGGCGCCGCCCTTCATGGGGCGCGCACGTTACGGGCGGGCGCTTGCGCTGGCTACAGACAGTTTCTGCGGGAAGTAATACGACCCTCGCGCTACATGGCCGGCTCCCACTGAACACTCGATGTACTCAAAGGACAAAGCAGCTTCAGTAACCGAACGAGTCGGTAGGTCGAGCGGCGCGAGCGCAGTCGATCGAGAAGCTCGCGCGGCAGGGCATCAGGCTCGATCGGTGGCAGCAGCCGCCCCTGCAGCGCACGCCACTGGCGGCTCGAGACGAACGTCTCGCGCCACCAGCGCCGCCACCGATCGAGCGTTCGTACCGGCACATCAACCGCCTGCGCAAGCCAGGAAGAGGACTGGCCTCGCGGGCTCACCAGCGCAAAGACCGCGGCGATGTAGCGCCGTCGACCGAGGAAGCGCACCGAGGGGGGCATTGCTCGATGACGGCAGCGCGAGCAGTCAAGACTGGTGCGCCAGGAGAAGGCCTCACGGAAGCGCGCCGGACAGGCGACCGGCTTGCGCTCAAAGCCCCCGTCGTGGAGTTTTGCTCCGCAATCCGGACAGTCTTGCGCCCGAACTTCATCGACGAGCTGCTCATCGATCGCGATCAGCATCCGGTACAGCCCGTGATCCATCAGTGGGTTCATCGACAGTCGCCTTTTTTGGAGTACATTGCCGCGATTATGAGCAAGATCGGTCGCAACGAGCTTTGTCCCTGCGGCAGCGGGCGCAAATACAAGGCCTGTTGTCTTCAGAAGGACGAGGCCGTCCGGCGCACCGAGCGCGAGGCGGGCAATGCGGCGCTCGCTGCCGAGATCGAGGCCAGCCGGGTTGCGATCGCAGCGCCCCTGCGTCGTCAGCGCCAGAGCGAGCAGGCCGCCGAGGATGCGTGGGCGCTCATCACGGACAAGAGGTTCGAGGAAGCCGAAGTGGCTGCTCGCGCTTACATCGAGGAGTTTCCCGAGACGGGCATCGGCTACGAGCTGATGTCACTGCTGTGCGAGGCGCGCGGCGAACCTCAGGCTGCAGCCCACTGGGCGCGCCAGGTGATCGAGTTCATGCGCGCCCATCCGGATCTCTTCAGCTCGAAGGACGAGCGGCAGTTCCAGCGGCGCATCGAGCGGCTCGATCCAACGCCCGTGACCTGATCCGCTTTCAAGCACGAAGAGCCTCTGCCCGCGCTGCGCGCGGTCAGACGGAACGTCGTTGGGACGATTGATAAAGATGCCGGAAGAGACAATCCCAGTCAGCTATCGCGAGGGACTTGACCCCACGTCCATCGGGATACGCGAACAAAAGAGGGCGGATTTCCGCCGAGATAGATGTCGCTACTCAAACGCTAGAAAATATCTATAACAAGCTGACGCACTACATTCGCAAGCTCCAGAGCTATGTCAATGTGCTCGACCCCTTAGCTAGCGCAGCTGCCCGGGACTCAATCGCTGTTCGGCAGGACCGCTCGGTCTTCTTCTATCCGAACATGGCCGCGGCGCAAGCCGGTGTAGATGCGTACGAAAACAAGCTCAAGCTCCCCAAAATAGCTATTGTCGGACTCGGTGGAACGGGCAGCTACATTCTGGATGCTCTTGCGAAGACACCCGTTCAGGAAATTCACCTCTACGACAACGACAATATTGAGCCGGCCAGTGTACCGCATGCCCGCGGCGCTAACCTTTGAGCAGGCTCACCAAACGATGTACAAGACTGATCATCTCTCGGCGCTTTACGGCCGCATGCGCTCAGGTGTTCATGGTCATGCAGTCCGCATCGATCAAGGCCGGCGTCCCCCCGCCTTCAGTAGCG
>DASPMH010000181.1:0-2062 GCA_035627175.1 Terriglobales bacterium
CGCCGGTATCGCCGTCTTCATCGCCTGCTGCCACGGCGACGTCCTCGATCTTGGTTTTGAGGGTAGTTGCATACAGCGGTCGCTCCATCGGCAGCTCGAGGTCGGCAGCCGCCTCGGCGATCGTCATCCACGGTGCCGGCGGCGGCGATTGGCGCACCGCGATCGCCTTGGCCTCGACGCCATGGAGGAGCTCCATGATGCGGCGATTCTCCAGCCAGGTCTGATCGTCGAGGAAGCGGCGCAACTGCTGCGACAACTGCGCCACGGTGCGCTGGGTGTGCTCGCCCGCTTCGAGCCAATCATAGTGAACCCGCCGGGTACGCGGCGGAGGTTGCAGCTCGGTGATCGCCGGCAAGGAGAGGACGCGCTCGAGCAGCTCGGTCAGCTCGGACTGACGGCGGCTCGACATGAGGAATTCCCAGAAAGCGCGGAAGGTCCGGCCTTGATCCGAATCGCCGATCGCATCGCGCTCGCCGAGGACCTGCTCGAGCAGCTCGCCCTTGGCGCCGTCCCACAGAGCAATGCGCTCACGCACCGTGCGATCGAGCTGGCGGAAGTTGTGCTCGACCTCGCGGAAGTCGCTCATCAGATCGCGGGCGAGCTGGAGGAACTGCTGAAAGCGATCTTTGAGCGCGGTGTCGTCGAGGAGCGGAACGTCACCGGCGCGGATGCGTTCGATTTCGGTCTCGATCTCGGCGCGGCGCTTGTGCAGCTCGTCGAGGCGTTTGTCCGGGTCGGTCTCACTGCCTTGGCTGATCTGGCGCAGCAACTCGAACATCGTCAGCAGGCGCGATTCGGTGCCGACGAAGGCTCGTTGCGAGAGCTGGCTGAGCCAGGCGATCGCCTTCTCAGTAGCCGGCATCAGATCAAGCTGCGGCTCGTCGGAGTCGTTGCTGTAGAACTTCCGCAGCCAACCTTTGTCGGAGGCACACCAGTCGTTGATGTAGTCCGCGGCGCTGCGCGGAAAGGCCTCGTCGCCGAGTTGTTGGCGCAACCCGTAAAGCTCGTCTTCCAGTGCCTCGATCAAATCGGCGGCGGCGATGACACGGACATTGGGAGCGAGGAAGGTGCGATGCAAAAAGCTCGCGATCAGCGGCGCATGCTCCGAGCGCAGCAAGCGCCAAGCGGGATGGTGGAGGCGCAGCGACTCGAGGAGGGAGTAATCGAAGAGCATAGAACCACGCCCGTCTGACAGAGCGAGCTGGAGTGCATCCTTTGTCACAGCCGCTCGCCGCCTCGCAAGCCGCAACCGAGGCGCTTCGATGAAAGTGGGCTACACTGCGCTCCGTGCAGCCGCGCCGCTCGCCGTTCCAGTCAGTATTGCGGTCGGCGCGTCGTCGCGCAGGTGCCCTCCCTCGGCACCGCCCGACGGAGCCTAGAGCGGCAGATCGCGGTAGAGCTCCTCGAGATCGAGCTCACAGCCGAGCGCCGGCACGAGGGCCCGCTCGCCTCGGCGGGCTGTGACCGATGACCACGCCAAGTCATCGCCACGACGCCACAAGTCGACCATTTCCGTCCGATGCGACACCAGCAGGATCGCGCGCAGCGACGAAATCTGGCGGTAGTGGTCGCACTTCTCGCCGCGATCGTATTCCTCCGTCGAGTCGCTCGAGATTTCGATGACCATGGTGGGATTCAGGACGGTCGACGGGTCCTGCGGGTCGCTTTCGAGCTTGCCGCATACGACGGTAACGTCCGGGTAGGTGGTCAGCCCGGTAGCGGCGACACGCACTCGCAGGTCCGAGGTAAACACTTCACAACCCTTGGGCGCGAGCTGGGCGCTCAAACGTCGAATGATGCGCGCGGCAAGTGCCGCGTGCGCCGGCGTTCCACCCGCCATCGCGTAGATCGATCCGTCGTAGAACTCGTGACGAACGTTGCTGTACTCCTCCAATCGGACGTACTCGAGGAAGGAGAATCGCCGACGTCCCAGTTCACTCATGCGACGGTGATTATGCGCCGGGCGAGCGCGAAGCGCTAAGCATTCGTAGGGCGACCGCCCCGAGACCGTTCAGCACCGCACGGCGCGCATGGTTCGAACCGCGAAACGCTGTGCCGTGAG
>DASPMH010000182.1:0-3358 GCA_035627175.1 Terriglobales bacterium
GTAGGCATTGAGCAGCGCCAGCATCGGGGCGCAAGCCTCGCGGCCCTTACGGGCGGCGGCGATGGTGGGATCGAAGTTCTGCAGGCCGGCGAGACCGCGATCCTTGATCGCCGCCGCACCGCCGACCAGGGTCTTGCAGTAATCGTCGTTGGCGATACAGCGGCTGGCGTCATTGCTCGCCAAGGCGGTGCACAAGGCGCGTGCGTCCTCCGCTTCGATGCCGTCGCACTTCTGCGGATCGGCGGCGCTGATGGCTTCACAAAGATTGCGGAACACTCCGGCGCCGACGCCGGAGCACTTGCTGCTGTCGTTGGTTTTGATCGCCTCGCGCACGCCCTCGCAACCGGCCTGCGGCGCGAATTGCCGGCAAGCGCGGTGCAGGATCACGGCTTTGAAGCCTTCGGGAGTGTCGCTCGGCTCGGCCTTCAACTCTTGCGAGAGCTCGACCTGACCGACGCAGGCTTCCTTGTTGTCGCCGGGTAAGGAGTCGCAGATCCGCGCGTTGTTGTCGGCGGCAGCGAGACAGGTCAGCATCCGCCACACCAGCGGATCGTTCTGCAGACCGTCGCGTTGCGCCGGCGGCAGCACCTGCAGCGCCGCGGCGTCGCCGTTAGCGAGTGCCTGCACCGCCTCCTTGCAACGTTCGGCGGCGGCGGCATCGATCACCGGCGGGGCCGTCGGCATTGCCGCTTGCGGGCTCGGCGTCTGACTACCGGGGCCACCCGGTGTCGGCGAGCTGATGATCGTCGGTGCACCGATCGGCGGCGGTGCGCCCGCAGCGGCCGCAGGCGCCGTCGGAGCGGCTGCTGCCGGAGCGGCCGCGGCATCCGGGGCCGGCGCCGCACCGGGCGCAGCACCAGCGGTGTGCACTGCGGTCGGCGAGGTCGCCCCCGCTTGGGCCGCTGTCGCCACTCCTTCTGCACGCCGCTGCTCCTGGCTGCTCGAGCCGCAGTCGCTGCAGCCTCCGCTGAACGTCAGGAGTAGAATTCCGATCGTCAACGCTCGCCGCATCCGCAATGTAGGCATGGCGTCAATGTGAAACGGTCCCCAGGTCAAGTCAACATAAGGAGGGTAGCTGCCGGCTACACGGTGCGGCCGGTGACGCGGTCGGCGAATTTGCGGCCTTTACGACGCAGGGCGGTGCGGGTTGCGCCGATGGTGGTCGCCAGGATGTGACGGACGTGCTCGCGCGTCGCCGGCTCGCCGCGGAGCGCGAGCGCCAGCGTGCCGAGCTGGCGCATCACGCCGACGCCGCGCAGCATCCGGTAGCGATCGCGCTCGAGCAGCCATTCGATCGCATCGCGCGGCAACAGCGGCAGCAGATCGAAGATGCCCGATAGATGCTGCAGCTCGCGGTGGTCCCGGTACTCCTTGTTGCCGCCGAACATGTAGCCGGGCCCGACATCGCCATCGAGGATGCGGTCGATATCGCCGTCATCGAGGATGCCGCGCTGGCGGGCATGGTCGAGTGCGGTCGTCCCGGGGAAATAGGTCATCCAGTGGGTGACGATGCGCTTCGGCTGCGCCTCGGCGTAGAAGCGCAGCGCATCGATCTGATCCGCCGCACCTTCGCCGGGCAGGCCGATGATATGGTCGACCGAATACGGCACGCCCTGCTCGCTCAGGTAGGCCAGGGTCTGCACCACTTTGTCGCGGTCGCCTTTGCGGTCGACCGCGGCGAGAGTGTCGGAGTTGACGCTCTGCACACCGACGCGAACCATGATGCAGCCCGCCTCTGCCAGCCAGCGCGCCATATCCCGAGTCATCGTCTGCGGATGGGTATAGCACTCGAAGGGAATGCCGATGTGCTGGCGATAGGCGGCGGCAAACTCTGCCATCCAGTGATGGTCGAGGGTGAAGATCGCATCCCAGAAGAACACCTTGCGGACCTTGCCGCGCGCCTTCCAGAAGGCGAGCTCGCCGATCAGGTGCTCGATCGAGCGGCGTCGCACCGGCTTTTCGCCGGGATACTGCCGCGGAAAGGTGCTGTACTCGCAGAAGCTGCAACGGAAGGGACAGCCGCGCCGCGAGACGATGTACAGCTCGTGCTCGAAGGCAGGCACCGCCTGATAGAAGCCGCTCTTGTCCGCCCACGGCAGCGCGTCGAGGTCGTGCAGCAGCGGGCGCACCCGGTTGCGACGCGGCTCGCCCTCCACCTTGAACGTGCAATTGGCGATATCGGTCCGGGTGAAGCGTCCGCCCTCGGCGCACTCGATCAAATCGATCAAAGCGCCCTCCCCTTCTCCCTCGACGATCGCGTCGATCGGCTCGGCGAGGATGGCACGCTCCGGCGCAGCCGAGACGTGGGGACCGCCGAAGACGATCGGGACGTGCAAGCGCTGCTTGATCGCACGCGCCACGGCGACCGACCAGCGATGGGTGATGCTGTAAGACGTAAAGGCGACCACTTCGGGCTGGGTCGCCACGACGCGCTCGGCCGTCTCTTCGGGGCTCGGATCCAGCAGCCGGGCCAACCAGGCGGAGTCGGTGCCGGTACCCGACGAGAACGGCCGCGCCTCGTATACCAGTGCCGGTTGGTGACCGGCCTGGCGGGCCCACGCGGACAAGGCTTCGATGCCGAGATGCTCGAGGCCGCAAGTAACGAAGGTGACCCGCAACTCAAGCCGCCTCTGCCGCGGAGCGAGCCCGTACCAAGCGGCGAACGAGATTGCCGAACGACATCTCCATGCGCGATTCGTAGCGACGCATGGCGATGTTGTACATCGAACGCAGCGGCCGCAGGGGATGAGTCAGATAGCTGAGGGTATAGAACAGCAGCAGCCCGGCGACGCGGTAGCGCTGCAGCACTTTCGAATCGAGGCGATCCGCATAGGAGACGGCGCCGGAGATGTCAGAGTACGAAAGCAGCGAGGCGTAGTAGTCATCGTCGAGAACCGGCAGCCGGCCGGCGGCACGCATCCGTTGGAAGAGCTCGGAGCCCGGATAGGGCGAGAACGTCCATACCGAGACGTCATGCACGCCGAGGCGCGCCATGCGAGCGACGAAGCGCAGCGTGGCGCGCAAGTCGCTGAGCTGCTCGTCGGGAAATCCGATCAGGATGTTGGCTTTGACATTGAGGCCGGTGCGCACCGCGGCGTGCACCGAGCGGGCGAGATCGTCGAGATCGACTTTCTTCAAGATCGCCGCCAGCGTGCGCGGTGAACCGCTCTCCGGAGCGTAGGAGACATTGCGACAGCCGGAACGGTACATCGCCGCCAGCACCGGCGCATCGAGAGCTTCGGAGCGGGTGCCGCTCGGCAGCTGCCAGGTGATACCGAGCTGGCGCCGCTCGAGCTCGCGACAAAAGGCGAGAATCCAGTCCGGTTTTACGATCGAGGTCAGATCGTAGAAGTCGAAA
>DASPMH010000183.1:0-4348 GCA_035627175.1 Terriglobales bacterium
GCGTCAGCCTGCTGGTCTGCTTGCGGACATCGCCAAACGATGCACCATGCGGCCTCAGCTCGCGTAGACGGCGTTGCCGCGACTGCCGTTCGAGGCCGCCGCCGCGATCAGATCGATGGTGCTGGTGTCGTTGGCAGCCAGGAACCACTCCATCGGCCGGCCGGTGTAGCAGGCGATCCGGTAGAGCACCTGCGTCGAGGGGACTCGCCCGTTCATGTAGTTGTACAGCGCCGAAAGGCTGACACCGATGTCGTAGGCGAACGCCTTGGGCTCGTCCGCAACCACTTCTCTCAACCGCTGAGCGACCAGATTCGCATCGATCTGGGCCATCTTGTTTCTCCTCCTTCTGGGACGCCTGCGGGGTCAGACATCCGGTTTCGTTCTTCGCCGTCACCCCGAACGGCGATCTTTGGCCTGAAAAACAAAAAGGCCACCGAGTTTTCACCCGGTGGCCTTTTTGTCCTGAGGTTTGGATTACTTCTTACAAATCTTCTTCCCTCAGAAGGCCACCGGGTTTCCAGCAACGGTTAATCTTAGTGGTGAAGAGCTTCGCCACCGCGATGGTCGCCACCGCCGCCGGGGTCACCCAGCCATGCATGCGCGCGCTTACTCCGTCGAACGAGAGTTGCGGCTGCTGCGTATGGCTGGTGTTGTTGATCATGGCCCTGGGGTCTTCTTCTGAGTTGCCGGCATATAGCCATACGCGCCGGCTCACTTCAAGGCACAATTTTCCACAGCCGTCGAAGCCGCTCGCCGCCGCCGGTCGAGAGTTGCGGCGAGCGCTGCTAAGGTCGCGCCATGAATGGCGGTAAACGCAAGGTCGCTATCCTGTGCGGCGGACGATCCGGCGAGCATGAGATCTCGTTGCGCTCAGCGCGGTCGATCGTCGATGCGATCGATCAGGAGCGCTTCGAGGTTCAGCTGATCGGCATCGACAAGGACGGGCACTGGCACCGCATCGACGCCGCCGAGCTCCGCCAGCTCACCGAGCAGGGTCTGTTACAACTCGCCGGTGGCAGCAGCGAAGTGGCGCTGGCTCCGGTGCCGAACCAGGGTCGCTCGATCGAGCCCGATCGCTCGGCTCCGCCGCTTGGGGCCGAGGTGGTCTTCCCGGTTTTGCATGGCACCTTCGGCGAGGACGGATGTATCCAAGGTCTGCTCGAGCTCGCCGATTTGCCCTACGTCGGCGCCGGCGTGCTCGGCTCGGCGGTCGGCATGGACAAGGACGTGCAAAAGCGTCTGCTGCGCGCCGCCGGGTTGCCGGTAGTGCCGTTCGTCACCACCAGCCGGGCTCGCCTGGCAGCCGATGCCGAAGGCGAACGGCAACGCATCGGCGAGCTGGGACTGCCGTTGTTCGTCAAACCGGCCAACCTCGGTTCGTCGGTCGGCATCTCCAAGGTCGACGCTTGGGCCGAGCTCGATAGCGCCATCGATACAGCCGCCGGATACGACACCAAGCTGGTGATCGAACGCGGCATCGACGCACGTGAGATCGAGTGCGCCGTGCTCGGCAACGACGAGCCCGAGGCGTCGATCGCCGGCGAGGTGTGCCCGCAAGCAGACTTCTATTCGTACGAGGCCAAATACGTCGACGACAAAGGCGCCAAGCTGCTGATCCCGGCGCCGATCTCTGCGGCCGAGATGGCATGGGTACGGGCTTTGGCGGTGCAAGTATTCCGCGAGCTGGAGCTGGCGGGCATGGCCCGTGTCGACTTCTTTCTCGAGCGCGGCACCGGCCAGTGGTACGTCAACGAGGTCAACACTCTGCCGGGCTTCACCAACATCAGCATGTATCCCAAGCTGTGGGAGGCCTCAGGCTTGCCCTACGGCGAGCTGATCACCCGACTGATCGACCTCGCTGTGGAGCGGCATCAGCAGCGCAGCCGATTGCGTCGCAGCTTCGCTCCGGTCGGTTCCTAGGCGCCGGCGCGTCGGCGCTGCACCAGCTCGACCGCGGCGCGCAGACCGAGCCGGTAGCTGTCGGCGCCGAAGCCGATCACCTGGCCGACGACGATGTCGGCCAGCAAGGAGCGGTGGCGGAAGCTCTCGCGTTTGTGGACGTTGGAGAGGTGCACTTCGATCGCCGGCACGTCGGCAGCAAGAATGGCGTCTCGAATGGCGACGCTGGTGTGGGTGTAGGCACCGGCGTTGATCACCAAGGCGTCGGCCCGGCCACGCGCCGCCTGAATACGGTCGACCAGAGCTCCCTCGCTGTTGGATTGAAAGAGCTCGATGGTGGCGCCGAGCTCTGCCGCGAGCTCGGTCAGCGAGCGATTGACGTCGTCGAGCGTGTCGCTGCCGTAGACCGCGGGCTCGCGAGTCCCGATCAGGTTGAGGTTCGGCCCGTGCACGATCAACACCGTCGACGACCAGGTGCGCGTCTTGGAGAGCGCCAATTTTCTCTTCACCGCCATTTGCCCTCCCCTACTACGCCAGCATCATTTCGATCGCGTCGCTCGGCCGTAACTTGCGGAAGACGGTCTTGCCGATCGCTTCGAGGCAGACGAAGCGTACTTCGCCGCTGCTCGCCTTCTTGTCGTGCAGCATCGCATCGGCGAGAACCCCCGCGCCGATCTCTGACGGCACCTCCGTCGGCAAGCCGGCGCGCCCGAGCAGCGTAGCCAGTCGGTCGGCCGCGCTGCGGTCGCACAGACCGAGCCTCTGCGACAGTCGAGCGGCACCGACCATGCCGATGGCGACGCCCTCGCCGTGCAGGAAACGGCGGTACTCCGTCACCGCCTCGAGGGCGTGGCCGAGGGTGTGGCCGAAATTCAGAACTGCACGCCAATCGCTTTCACGCTCGTCCCGGGAGACAACGTCGGCCTTGATGGCGCAACAGCGGGCAATCACCTCGCCGGCGATCTCCGGTGATAGAGCGAGCAAGGCAGCGAGCTGCTGTTCGAGACGATCGAACAGCGCGGCATCGAGGATCGCGCCGTACTTGATCACTTCAGCGAGCCCCGCCAGCAGCTCCCGCCGGGGCAAGGTCGCCAAGGTAGCCAGATCGATCACCACCAAACGAGGCTGGTAGAAAGCGCCGATCAAGTTCTTCCCGAGCTTGTGATTGATCGCGGTCTTGCCGCCGACGCTCGAATCCACTTGCGCCAACAAAGTCGTCGGCACTTGGACATAGGGCACGCCGCGCAACACCGTTGCCGCCGCAAAACCGGCGATGTCGCCAACCACGCCGCCACCCAGCGCTAAAACCGCGGCAGAGCGCTCGCTGCCGAAGGCGAGGATGCGATCGTAGATGGTGGCCAGCGTTGCCAGGTTCTTGTGCTGCTCGCCATCGCCAATCTCGACCTTGTGCGGCTGAAATCCGGCCTCCGCCAGCGCGGCGGCGGCGATGTCGTAGTAGATCGCGGCGACCGTCGGATTGGTGATGACGTGCACCGGCGCGGCCGGCAGCACCTCCCGCAACCGATCGCCGAGCCGCGGCAACAAGCCGCTGCCGACTTCGACCTGGTAGGAGCGATCGCCCAAGGCGACGGTGATCGCAGTCGCGCCCTGCGCCGCCATCAAGACGCCACCTTTTCCGCGGTGTAATCGCGCAGGAAGGTGCGGATGCGTTTGACCACCTGCGACACCGGGGTGCCGGTGGTGTCGATGGTCAGGTCGGCGCGGGCATACATCGCCGCTCTTTCCGCCAGCAGCGCGCTGATACGTTCGCGCCGCTTGGGATCGTTGAGCAACGGCCGGCTGCGATCGTGTCCGGTGCGCCGCACCAAAGTCTCGGGGCTCGCTTGCAAGCAGACGATCGGCCCAGCGGCATGCATCGCGCGATAATTTACGTCATCGACGATCGCCCCACCACCGGTGGCGACCACCGCATCCGCCTGCACCGCCTCCGCCACCACCTCGCGCTCGAGAGCGCGGAAATGCGCCTCGCCTTGGTTGGCGAAGATTTCGGCTACCGACGCTCCGGCGCGCACTTCGATCAGAGCGTCGGTGTCGACAAAGGGCTTGCCCAGAGCCTCGGCGAGACGTTTGCCGACGGTCGTCTTCCCGGTTCCCATGAAACCGGTCAGGGTGACGATACTCATGGCACCGGCTGTAGCGCAGCATCGGCCAGTTCGCCAACTTCGGACGGCGACTGAGGCGACGACGATCGTTGTCCGGGGTCGATGACGTGCGGCGTCAGGAAGACCAGCAGATCTTCGCGGCGCGAGGCTCGATCGACGCGCCGGAACAACGAACCGAGCACCGGCAGGTCGCGCAAATAGGGCACGCCGGTATCGGCATCGTCTTGCCGGTCGGCATAGATGCCGCCGAGGACGACCGTTTCGCCGTCGGCGACACGCACCCGCGCGTTCGCTTCCCGGCTGGTCTCGGTCGGAATGCCATCGAC
>DASPMH010000184.1:0-4490 GCA_035627175.1 Terriglobales bacterium
TCAACGGCTCGACCGGGGCCGCCTGCGGTGGCGCGAAGCCGGGCAGGCTCGGCGCCACCGACTCGAGGGGTCGCCCGTCGCGCAGCTTCAGCGGTGGCACCGGACACAAGCGCAGCAGCTGCTCGGCCGCGGCTTCTGCCCACGGTCCGTCGCGCAGCGGTTCGAGCTGCGCGAAGCCCTGATCGCGCAGGAAATTGATGTGCGGTCCTTCGCAACGATCGTTGACCTTGCAGTCGCGGCAGCGCAGCGATTTGCCGCGGTAGCCGTCGGTGACATGCGCCCGCGCCAGCTCGCGGATCGCCAGCCGCCCGGTCTGCGGATCGAACATCGAATGGCGCAGCACCTTGAGCGGATCGGCCAACTGGGTGGCCGGAGCGAGACAAGCGGGAAGGCCGCTGACACGAACGGGGAGGGCGAGTGAGCCGAAGAAGCTCTTGAGATCGCGAACATCGTTGGCCACCGCATCTTTGAGGAACTCATGACTCGGTTGATGCAGGCGGATGCGGTCGAGATGTCGCGCCACTCGCTCGCGATTGGCAAGCAGCCACGGTGCCGTGCTCTGGGTCAGTTCGACCTCGATCTGAGCCGCGGCCGCGACGGGATGGTCACCGAGCAAGGCTGCCAGCGGTTCGGCGTCGCGTACGGAAATCAACAAAGGATGGCGCTGGCTGACATCGGCAGCGAACGCCGAAGCCCTGCGAATACGCGCGTAGAGACCCAAGCCCGGGACGAGATCCAGGGCGGAGATGTCGGCGAGGTCCTCCAGCTCCAGGCCGAGATAACGCGACCCGTACGGCAGCACCGGCTCGCTCGGGTTACGGTAGGGCGTGAGCTCAGCTTGCTCCGGTGTACCGAGCCACCAGACGTCCCAGGTCTCCTGGTTCTGGCGTTCGATCACCCGGTCGGCGCTGTTGCAGAACGACTCGATGAAGCAGTGCTGGCAGCGCTCTTTCTGCCGGCACTCCAGAGGTGTGCCCTCGTCGAGGTAGCGGCGGACCTGGAAGCGGCGTCCGTTGACCTCATCGAGCATCTTGTGCGGATCCTGGATCAGATCCTCGAGCCCTTCGAGAAACTCGAGCGGGAAGCGATTGGTCCACACCACGACGTTGGGATGGCGATTGAGCCGAAAGACCTTCTGCAGGCGCGGCAGGTGCTCGATCGGATCGTAGAAGAGGTCGTCGCGATTCTCGAAAGCGGCACCTTGCGGTATGACGTGCAGCAGATCGAACTCGCGCACCCCAACGGATAGAGCGAGCTCGACGATCTGGTCGATGTGCGCCACGTTCTGCTTGTTGATGCAGACGTCGATGTTGACGATGATCTGCCCCTCGCGCAGGGCGCGGATCATGCCTTTCATCAACTTGCGAAAGGCGCCGGGGGTGCCGGTGAGGCGATCGTGCAGCTCGGCGGTGTGGCCGTGCAGGCTGAAGGTGATCTCGCCGAGCCCGGCATCGACGGAGCGGCGATAGAAGTCGCGATTGGCGAACATCACGCCGTTGGTAACCGTCTGGATGCGGGTATAGCCGAGGTCGCGGGCGTAGCGGACGAAGTCGACGAACTTCGGATGGATCGAGCCCTCGCCGCCGGAAAGGATCACCTTGTCGGCGCGCAGCTCCTCGCGACCGCGAGCGATCTCACGACGAACGTCGTTGTCGGGGATGTAGACGTTGCGCGGCGTGTCGGTATCGAGACAGAAGACACACCGGCTGTTGCAGGCGGTCACCAGTCGCACCCAGTGCTTACGCACGTTGGCGGCACGTTCCCGCGCCAGCATCCGCTCTTTCAGCTGCTCGTCATGCATAAATCATCCTCACCCCACCAGGTCCCAGCCGGCCGCGATTCCGACGCACCGCTCGGGGTTGCAATCGGGATCGTCGGAGCAAGGCACGAATTCGCCGAAGACGTCGGAGCCGCAAACTCGATGCGGCGTGCTGTTGCCGAAATGAATGGTTCGATGTGCCAGCGCCAGCGACTCCTGCCGCTGCGTCGCACCGCCGCGACACCGGGGCAGGAGTGCCTGCAATGCCGAACGTGCCGGCCCGGCGGGTAGCTCCTGCGTGCATCGGGCGAGATCATTCAACGAAGCGCCCGCGCCTGACAACCGAAATCGCGGCTCACCCGGCAGTTTGCCGGCGTCCCATGCCGCGGCAAAGGTCGGCACCAGCCGCGGATCATGAAGCACCGCGTAGGCGCCGGCGGCAACGCCGCTCTCGCCATGCAGGCGCTCGATGCCGCGCTGCATGCGCTCGAAAGCGCCGGCGATGCCGCAGTGGCTATCGTGCGCCGGCGCGTCCGGTCCGTACAAAGCGACATCGAAGCGGTCGAGCTCTTTCAGGCGGCGCAAATCGAGATCGCTCCAGTCGGCCAGAGGGCTCGCCTCGGCAGCGACCTGGACGCGCGGAAACAAGCGCACCGCATCGAACAGCAGCGAGGGCGCATCGGGGTGAGCCAGCAAGTCCGCACCGACCAGGCGCAGCAGGGCGGGGCGGTGTCGCGCCGCTTGCACCAACCGGGCCCGAATCGTCCGGCTGTCGGCGGTCAGCCACGGCCCGCTGGCGGGATCGGCGCACGCGCGGCAGATCATGCGCTCCGGGCCGCGCCAGCCGAAGACCATCGGCGGCGAGGCCGGCTCCGCCTGCTGCTCGGCGACCGACTCCGCCAAGCGGGCCGGGTCGTACTCGAGATCGAGCAGCTCCTCACAGCCGAAACGCGCGACGTAATCGCCGGCGGCGCCACAACAGTCCTTGCTACCCGGGCAGGTCGGGCAACGGGTGCCCGCTGGCGCCACCAGCTCTTTGCCGTCGAGACCGAGCCAACGCTCGTCCTGCCGCGCCGCGAACAGCGGTCTGAGCCGCGGGGCGACGCATACGGGAAAGTCGCGCAAGACGATGCGAATGCGCCGGCGCAGCGCTATCGTCGCCGCTGCCTCCAAGCTCTTTTCGATCAGCGACAAGCGCGGTGACAGAGGCACGAAAGAGGTGGGATCGGTATGTTGTACCGCCAGTCGCCGCAGATTCGCGTGGCGCACGCCCAACCGACCGAGAAGCTCCATAGTCTCAGGCAGCACCGCAACCGTCGGTCGCGTCAGGGTCACCTCGGCGGTCACCGGCAGCCCCGCGCTGCGCGCGGCACGAATGGCGCGATGCGCGGTCTTGAGCGCACCGGGCGTACCGGCCAGAAAATCATGAGCGTCCTGACGGGCGCTGTGAAAGGGGATGTGCAGCCTTTCGATTCCAAGGCGGCGCAACTCGGCCGCGATCGTCTCATCGATGCCGGCGCCGCTGGTAGCCAGAGCAACGTGCGACCGGGTTCGCAGCAGCGCGGCGACGGTATCGAGCCACCGTTTTCCCCCGAAATCGTCGCTGATGGCGATCACCAACGGCACGTCGGGTAGCTCGGCGAGAACCGCTGCGACGCGATCGCCGGCGGGAAGTGCCGGCGGGACCACGCCCGCGCCGATGTGCAGCGGGCCGCCCGCGGGCGAGAGCATCAGCCACCACTGCGTCGAGCCGCGGCCGCCGCGAACAAGGGTATTGGCTTGGCCTGCGTCGGGCTGGCTCAGACGACCGGAAGTCTCGACCGGGGTGTCCAACAAGGATCTGCTCTCGCGGGGATCTGCGCCCCGGTTGTCGCCGCGCCAAATGCCCGGCGAATCTCGGAAAAGCGCGCATTTGCGCCTATCACATCGGTGCCGCCGAAGGCTACTACTTTCGCCGGGGCTGGGCTCACACCGGCTCGAGCGCGGCGTGAGGCTGAGCCGGCAGCTCGACGCGGATCCGATCGCCGGCGGCAACGACGCCGCCGGTGAGCACCACTGCCATGACGCCGGCCTTGCGAACCGTGCTGCCGTCGCGCCGGCGCTCGATCAAAGCAGACATCAAGCCCGGGTGCAGCGCATCGAGCTGAATACAGGGGTTGCGCAGTCCGGTGATCTCGACCACAGCGCTCTCGCCCAGGTGCAGCCGAGAACCTCGCGGCAGGGCGAGCAGCGCGATGCCGCGGGTAGTGATGTTTTCGCCGATGATCCCGGGAGTCAGCACCAAGCCTCGTTCGATCAGCTGATCGAAGAGCTCTACGTGGACCAGATGCACCTGGCGCAGGTTCGGCTGCTGCGGATCGCGGGCGACCCGTGAGCGATGCTGGACGGTCGTTCCTCGATGGGCGTCGCCGGCAACGCCCAGGCCCGCGAGCAGCTCGATCGACCGGACCGTCTCTTTGCTGAGCTGGTGCTTCGCGGCGCGATGTACGGCGACGACCTTAGGATCGACTGGCGTGGGCATCGCTGAGCTGCGCCGGCCCCGCCACGATGGCATTCTGGCGGAACCGTCGGATCGACGGTTCGCGATAAGCCGCGGCTAGCAAAGCGCGGTTGTAGAGCGCTAAGCCTGGGGGGAGCTGGCGTACCACATCGAGCCAGAGGACCACCCGCACCTGATCGCTGCCGTTGGCGGCGTCGTGCAAATTGGTGTCGTCGAACACCACCCCTTGAC
>DASPMH010000185.1:0-3422 GCA_035627175.1 Terriglobales bacterium
CTGAACGATCGCGGCGTTGCTGTTCGGGCTTCCAGTCGCGGACACGCGCGGTGCTTTCCGCCCCGGTCAGCGTCCAAGCGACCGCGACAATGGCGATCTCGTGACCGCTCGGATGCTTGAAAAAGCGCGACGGCAGCTGGCTGCGACCGATCAGGTCTGCCTTGCCACTGGCGCGCACACGCTCGTTGGTGCGGTCGATGATCCTGGTGATGTCGTCGCTGCTGAGATTGCCGTCGCCGTCTTTGAGGATCGCTTCCTCGATCGCGTCGCCGACCTCCTTCTCGCTGTCGAGTCGCAGCCTGCCCGCCTGAAATAGGGTGATGTAGCTGTCGGCACGCTCGAGAGCGCTCGCCTTGGCCGCTTCACGGCGGCGTTCGCGAGTGCGCTCGTTGGTGCCCGTATAGTTGTGGGACCATTGCCCGTAGGAAACCAGGCACGGCTCTCCGCGCTGATCGAAGAAAACGCGCATGCCGAACTGATCGGCGAGCGTGGCCGGGTCGTTCGGCACGTATTCGGCGAGTGGCTTCTTCGGAACGGAAGCGAGTAGCGGGGTCTTGCCGCGGCGGGTGTCGTCGGCGAGCTGGCGCAGCTTGGGGGAGTACATCGCGACCACCCCGATCGTATGTGTGCCCTTGCCGTCGCTGCCCTCGAAGGTTTGCACGGGAAACATCCCGGCCATGTCACCCATGGCGCGGGTCAGCGTGGTCGTGCGAATTGTATCTTCGACCAGCTTCTTGCGCTGGGGCGCTGGTTTGCTCCGAAACTCCTCCGGATCGACGCCGAGCTCTGCCAGGCGTTTCTCCAAGACTGCATCGGTGAGCGCGAGCGCTTTGTCGATCAGAGCCGAGAGTCTGCCGGCATCGCCGGTCACCGGGAATTCGTCGGCGCCGTCCGACGCATCTTGGAAGAAGCGCTTTTCGATCTCGGCGAGCTGACTGCCATAGCTGTAGCGGACGAAGGCAGTTTGCGCCTCCAGCAAAGCTCGCTCGAAGGCGAGCACCCGCGCTTTGCCCCATTGCGCGTTGGTCGGGTCGACGCTGATCGTCTCCGAACCCTGGAAATAGAACTGCCCGTTGGCGTTCTCGGTTCCGTAGCGAATTCCTTTGGCCCGCGCGTATGCCTCGAACGCCTCCTCGACTCGACCGCCGGCGCTGAGCACGACCACCGCTTCCCCATTGATGGTCTCGGCGTCGAGTGCCCCAGCCCGCTCTTTGGCGCTGTCGGTTGCGCCCACTTTGGCAGCGGCATCATGTACGTTCTCTGCTATCGACCGAGCTGGCGACAGCAGCAGCAGCGCAACTGCGCCTACATACAAATAAGACATAGCCCCCCTCGCCCTGCGTCTTCAGAAGGAGTGAATCGGTCCCGGCGTCGGCAACGAGCCGCTGTGAACCGTTCCGTCCGAGCGGCAAGTGTCTCGAGGCGCCACTTGGCCCCCGATGATCTCAGCCTTGGTGAACTTCGGCAGAATTTCGCTGACCTGCACTGTGCCCGATGGAATTTCGGCTGCGCCCAACACCTCGCCGGTATCCGGATCGCGCATCGTCTTGCCGGGGGAGAAGCAGCGCAATCTCTCGCCAGCAGCGAGACCGCTGTCGTTGCCGCGATTCAGCATCGCTTCGCCTCCGGAAACTTCGACCACCTTGATCGGAAAGACGCCCGCGAGAATCTCGATCAGCGCAGCTTGCGCGAGCTCTTCGGTGGCGCGCTCGATCGCCGCTTGCGGGTCAGAATCTGCATCGGCAGCCGAGGAGAAACGCGACTGCGCGCTGCCCTCGGCCTTCTTGGCTGCGACGATTTCGCCACTGCCGGTGTCGACCACCTGCACCTCGACGCTGATGCGGACGGCGCGGGTCCAGCCGCTGGCATAGGGCAGTTCCTTCGCGGCGCCGAGGGAATAATCCTGCACCGTGCCCATCACCAGGTACTGTGCTCCGAGGTAGTTGCCGAGGTTCACCCGGCCGGCGCGGGTCTGTCGCTGGAAACGGCGCTCGCGGGCAACACGGCTCATGCGGGCTCGGTCGACCACTGAAAACTTGCGGCTGCTGACCAGTACGCGATTGAAGGTGTCGACAAGAACCGCGGTGTCGAGCTGATCGCCCGCTATCCCTGCACCGAGCTCGAAGGGGAGCACCGCGATGGTCGCCTTGCTCTGGGCCGCGGCCGGCCCGCACGTCAAGAGCATCCAAGCGATCAGCGCAAAGGTGCCGCAACGCGGCTTCTGCTTTTGCATTCCCCCAAAACCCCCGGATCGAATGCGGCTCTGGTAGCAAATCTCAGTCGTGCACCGCAAGCTGTCATGGAAAAAACAGCCGCACTGCGGCAGTGCTCGCGGCGCTTTCGGCATCCGCCGCGGAGGCGCGCTCAGAGAGCGCGCGCTACAGCGACGCAGCATCGGGTTGTAGCGCGCGCTCTCCGAGCGCGCCGTCTAGAACAGGCTCGATTCGCGCCGACCAGTCACTTGCGGGTGGTTCGGTTTACGGCGCAGAAGCAATCGTAGAGGTCGATCAGAATGTCGCGCTGGCGCTCGGTCAGGTGCGGGTCGCGATTGATCTCTTTGATCAGGTCGGCTTCGCCGACATCGCGCGGGTCGATCAGGCCCGCTTGCAGATAGAGGGTCTCGGCAGACAGGCGCAAGCCGCGGGCGATCGAAGTGAGAATCGTCGCGCTGGGATTGCGCAGCCCGCTTTCGATGTCCTGCAATACGGTGGCGGAGATGCCGCTCTGTTCTGCCATCTTGCGCAAGGAGATATTCGCCAGCTCGCGCTGCCCGCGAATGTACGAGCCGATGCCACCGGCTGGGCGAGGCTTCTTGCTGGGCATAGCGCGGTCTAACCGCGCCCGCGCCGGCATGCAAGCGCGCGCCCGGTTCGGCCGACACGGAGATGCGCCGCAAGCCGGATTCGTTGCGTTCGCCTGCGGCAGCACATAGAAGCCGCGGCGCAGGAGGAACCATGCGTACTACCGTCATCGCCACCTTGGCCCTGGGATGCTTCCTCGCGTCCGCCAGCTGCTCGTCGAGCCAGCCGGTGACGCCCGCCGAAGCGGCCGCCCACGCCGCCACCGAGGCGGCGCAACTCGAAATTCCCTACGCCCGCACCGTGCCGAAGGGCAACCATGCGGTGCTCAACTTCTCGGTCCGCAATCCCTACAAGGAAGAGGTCGACGGGATTCGCGTCGTTTTTCGGGTGACCACGTCGCGTGACCCTGGCGCTCCTGAGGTGACGCGGGTGCAAAAGGAGCTCGCCGGCCGCGTCGGCGCGGGCAACGTCCAACCTTTCGAGATCGAAGTGCCCGCGGAGGCGCGCCAACGCGGCGCCGGCACCTACCTGCGCGCCTATGCGCTCCGTCGCGGCAACGAAGTAGTGCCGCTGCCGCCGGAGTGGCAGAAGTCCCCTCGTCCTTGAGATTCGCCGCGGCGT
>DASPMH010000186.1:0-2177 GCA_035627175.1 Terriglobales bacterium
CGGCGACGCCTTCAAGACCGCCAGCGACGAGCTCAAGCGGAGCGCGCCCGACGTCGCCAAGCTGCGCGTCTCCTCGGCGACGATCGCGGCTCTCGCACCCAAGGTCGAAAGCTGGTTTCCCCCAGGCAGCGGCCCGCAGGACGGGGTGCAGAGCGACGCGCTGGAAACCGTATGGACCGATCGCGGTGAATTCCGGCGCGCGGCTCAGCGCTTCACCGCCGCCGCGACCAATTTCGATGCGCTCGCCAAGGCCGGCGACGTCGCTGCGACGCGCGACGCCACCAAGGCCCTGGGCGGCGCTTGCAAGGCTTGCCACGACAGGTTCCGCGAGAAGGATTGATCCGCCTCCCGGGGGCGTCCGCAGCATCTTGCAATGGTTCGCGATATCGAATAGTTAGTCGATATAGCGTATGAAGCTGCTGGGCGTGACGCGCGGGACGAGGAGGATCTGATGACTTTCGTGAAGAACGTCTGGTACGTGGCGGCGCACGCTCACGAACTCGATGATGCAGATAATCGCGGAATGGTCGGCCGGACGATTGCCGGAGAGGCCGTGGTCCTGTTCCGCAAGAGCGACGGCGGGATCGCCGCGCTCGAAGACCGCTGCCCGCACCGTTTCGTGCCGCTGTCCATGGGCCGGCGCGATGGCGATCAGGTCCGCTGCGGCTACCACGGCCTGGCCTTCGACGCGAGCGGCGCTTGCTCCGACGCGCCGAACGACAGCGAGGAACAGCGCCAGCGCATCTGCGTGCGCAGCTTCGTGGCGGTGGAGCGCTATGCCATGGTCTGGCTGTGGCTCGGCGAGCCGGATCTGGCCGATGAGGCGCTGATCCCCGCCTTCGATTTCATCACCGATCCGAACTACGCTGTCGCCCGCGGCCTTTCGCATTTCAAGGCCAACTACCAGATGCTGGCTGACAACCTGCTCGACCTCAGCCACGTGCACTACCTGCACCCCGGCGTGCACGAAGGCTCGAACTTCGCCGACTTCACCAACAAGGTGAAGCTGGAAGGCGATACGGTCTATTCGATGCTCTGGCGGCATCACTACAAGATCGACGAGCGGCGCCGGGTGATGCAGGGCTTTGCCGACACCGACGTCGAGGGCCAGGGCCACAGCCGCTGGGATGCGCCGGGCAACATCCTGGTCGACACGGCTTTCTGGGATCACGGCAAATCGATCGACGATCCCGGCGCTTCGCGCACTCCCTCGGCCCACCTGCTGACCCCCGAGACCGAGTACACCACGCACTACTTCTGGCTGTCGGGCAGAACCTTCATGCAGGACAACGAGGCGATGACCCGCGCGACCGAGGCGTCGATGCGCAACATCTTCGAGACGCAGGACGGGCCGATGTGCGAGGCCCAGCAGCGGGCGCTGGGGGAAACCACCGACTTCCTCTCGCAGCAGCCGATCGTCCTCAAGGCCGACGCCGCCGGCCTCGCCGCGCGGCGCGTGATCAAGCGCAAGCTGCGCCAGGAAGCGGGCGGCGCAGCGGTTGCCGCAGAGGCCGAGGCGGTCGAGCCCGCCGAGTGACGGGTGCAGCGTCGCTCTGGAGAGTGAACGGGCTTCGCCCTACCCGATGATCCCGGTGGCCTTGCCGGCCCGCTCGAACATGCCGATGATCGTCTGCACCTGCTCGGCCGAATGCTCGGCGCAGAGCGAGCAGCGCAGCAGCGTCATGTTCGCCGGGGTCGCGGGGGGCCGGGCGAGGTTGACGTAGAGCCCCTCGCGCAGCAGCGCCTCCCACATCGCCGCGCCGCGCTCCAGGTCGGGCATGATGACGGCGATGATCGCGCTCTGCGGATCGTCGGTGCCGAGCTGGAATCCGCGATCCTTCAGCCCCTTGTGCAGGGTGCGCGAATTCTCCCACAGATGCGCCCGCTTGTCGGCGCCCTGCATCAGCTTGCGGATCGAGGTCGCCGCGGTCGAGACGACGCTGGGCGGCAGGCTGGCGGTGAAGACGTAGGGCCGGCAGACCAGCCGCAGGATTTCGAACTTCGGGTGGTTGGAGACGCAGAATCCGCCGACCGTGCCCACGCTCTTGCTGAAGGTGCCGATGACGAAGTCGACATCGCCTAGCACGCCCTGGTCCTCGGCGACGCCGCGGCCGTTGGGGCCGATGAAGCCCATCGAATGGGCCTCGTCCACCAGCACCATCGCACCCTGCGCCTTG
>DASPMH010000187.1:0-3780 GCA_035627175.1 Terriglobales bacterium
GCAGCCGCGCAACACCGTCCACACCAGCGATTCGAGATCGCCATCGCCGACGTCGACGGTCTCGGGAAGTTCGAGCTTCTGCTTGCCGATGGCATCGCCGTCGGCGCCGCTGATGCGGAACAGCCCACCGTGACTCGGCACCTGCAGCGTGTACGAGCCGCCGAGCGACTGGGTGATGTAAGCCTCGGTGCCTTTGGTCAGCGTGACATTGTGGCCCGCCGGAATGGCAACCGCCTGGCAGTCGCGCTGCAGCTGAACTTGCTCGGTGTTCATCGAGACCTCCTGCGTCAGACGGACCTTTCAGCTTCTCCAGCGCCGGTCAACCACGGGTAGTTGATCCTAGCCGACATTTCGGGGCAAAGCAGGCTGCCGATGGCAATGGCCCCGATTCTTTCGCTGGCTGCGATCTTCTGCGCCGCCGCGTTCGTTATCCACTTCGACTTCCACCTGCCACAAGCGACCGACGCGCTGTGGCTGGCAGCACTGGCGCTCTGGGCCGCGGCAGTGCGCTCCTCGGCGGAGCGTTCGGCTGTCGCACTGCTGCCGCCGCGAGGTGAGCTTGTCCCACTTGCTTTGGTGCTACCCGTGTTCGCCGCCTGCTGGCTGCCCTTTCACGACAATTGGCGGTGGGCGTTCACCGGAGATTCGTTCGGTATTTTCACCGTCGGCTATTGGTTCGGACTCAAGGGTCCGCCCGACAGCCTGTTGAGCGTCCACGGCATCGACAACTTCTATACGCGTCTCTGGGAGACCTCGTACAACTGGCTGATGTATGTCTTCGAGCCGACGCTCTTCTGGCACCGCGTCGGTCAATTGCTGATGTCCTGCTTGGCGCTCAGCGCCATCTACAGCTTCTTCTGTCTGATGCTGGGCAAGCGTTGGGCGTTGCTGGTCATCCTGGCGACGATGACCAACCACGTTTGGCTGTGGCTGTCGTACATCAGCTATCTGCGCACCGACAGCTTCGTATTCTACTATGCCACGCTGATCGTAGCCTACGCGTTGTGGCGCAACCCTCAGCACATGATGCTGTGGCTCTGCGCTGGCATGATCGGCGGACTGTCATTGTTCTTCACCCCAGTGGTGTGGGGCGCGGTGGCAGCTGTCGCCATAGTCCTCGGGTGTCGCGAGCTTCGCCATCTCCGCCTTCGCGGCATCGCCATCTACGCGGTGTCATTCCTGCTCGCGGCGACACCGATTCTGACCGAGCTGCCATGGATGGTGGAGATGCTGCAGCAGCAAGCTCTAGCGCGCGACGCGGGCCACGAGGTGTACTGGCCCGGGGCCGACTATTTCTACCGAACCTTCCGGACCATAGTGATCTCGGCGTACGACACGCCGATTCACGTCTTGGGAATGGACGGCGGCATGTTGCGGCCGCCACTGTCCCAGCTTTGCCTCGCGGGGATGCTGCTCGCCGCAGTTGCGATGGTCGGACCTTTGCGGCGCAGGTTGAGGCTGCCCGGCGCCGCGCCGGTGCTGCTCGGCCTATTGCTGTGGGACGCATTGCTGTTCACCGCCACCAACAAAGGGTACGGAGCGCCCTCTCACAAACGCTTCTACAATCTCATTCCGTTACAGCTGTTCTTCGCTCTGCTTCCCCTCCACTGGATTGGACAGGCGCAGGGCGAGCATGGGCACTCCGTGCGCAGGCTCGCATTCGGCTTTGCAGCCGTGGCTGTGGCGGTTGCAGCCGCGCTCGCATTGTGGCGCATCGTCCATCCCCATCCGGGCATGTACGGCAACAATCTCGCCGATGGCTTGATCGAGGTACGCCAGCGCTTCGCGCGACAACCGGTGACGTTGATTTCGACGCGTCCGCGGCTCGACGACATCGTCGGCACCGGAGGACTGATCCATCAGACCTACGGCATCGCCGACCGGCTGACGGTGGTAGCCCAGCCGAGCGCTGGCGTACTTGCCGACGGATGCGAGCAGCAGGGCTTGGTCTGTTACGACGTCCGCGGCGCACCGGAAGACGTCGCCGCGGTGATGATCGCTGCCGGCTGGCAACCTGTGCCGCTGCTCAACACCGCCGAGCTGAGGTGTTACGGCTGCCCAGCCTAGCGGCGCGACATCAGCCGCGGCGGAACTTCTTCCACCAGGGCGCGCCGGACTGATCGTACTTGTGGGCGCCGGCCGGTGTTTCCGACGCCGGCGCCGCGCTCTTCTTTGTCACCGCGCCGGTAGTCTTCTTGGCCGCGGCGGTCGTTGTCTTCTTCGCTGCGGTGCGGGTGGTCTTCGCCGCCGCCGAGGGCTTGCTGGCAGGGCGCGCCGGCGTCGCGCTCTTGGTCTTGGCCGTTGCCTTCGCCGCCGCCACCGACTTCTTGCTGCCGGCGGAGCCGGTCTTCTTGCTCGCAGTCTTGCTCGCGGGCTTGCTCGCGGTCTTGGCCGCAGTCTTCTTCGATGCCGTCTTGCCGGCAGTTTTCTTGGCCATGGCTGAGCTCCTTCTCTGGTTGTGCGCCGCTGCAGCGCGCCGACCGTATGCCAACTCGATGGCCAACAATCAACGCGGCGATACTCGCAGGCGGATTAGTCGCCGATGATTTTGATCAACACTCGCTTGCTGCGGTTGCCGTCGAACTCGCCGTAGAAGATCTGCTCCCAGGTCCCGAAGTCGAGCTTGCCCGCGGTGATCGCCACCACCACCTCGCGGCCCATCACCTGGCGCTTGTGGTGGGCGTCGCCGTTGTCCTCGCCGGTGCGATTGTGGTGGTAGCGCTCGGGGCTGGGATCGTACGGCGCAAGTTGCTCGAGCCAGCGCGCGTAGTCTTGGTGCAGACCCGACTCGTCATCGTTGATGAAGACACTCGAGGTGATGTGCATCGAGTTGACCAGACACAACCCTTCGCGGATGCCGCTCTCGGCGAGCGCTTCGCGTACTTGCGAGGTGATGTTGACGAACGCCATCCGCCCCGGGAGGTGCAAGGTGATCACTTTGCGAAAGCTGCGCATCAGGACCTCTCCGTGTAGAAGAGCTTCTCCCGTTCCTCGCGCACCTCCGGCCGGCGGTAGCAGTCGGCGCAGGTGACCAGATACTCCGGACGGACGAGGCGCTGGAATGTGATCGGTCCGTCGAGCTCATCGGAGTGGGTCACCTCTTCGACCGCGCCGGTGTAGAGCTCGTAGAAGCCGACGCGGTAGCCGTCGCGGGTATGGATCGTCGGTTGAACGTGCGCGCCGCAGTGGTGACAGCGCGGCGAAGGTGCCTCAGTGGCGGACATGCGGCGCATACTACCAGTCGCCGAGCGAATGCCCAGGGTGCACGCGCAAGGCGGCGAGGTTCCCCGCCCCCGTGAAGCAATTTTGCGACCCGAAACTTTGTCTATTGAGAAACACCTGCCACCCAACGACGCTGAATGCATGCAACGGATCCGGTGGCGCAATTCTTCCCGCACCCTCGTTCGTGCCAAGCAGCTCCGCACCGAGCTCACCTATTGCGAGCGCATCCTCTGGTATCACCTGCGCGTCGGCCGTTTGCTCGGCTACCACTTTCGGCGGCAGCAGCCGATCGGCCCGTTCATCGCCGACTTCGCCTGCTGCGACCGGCGCGTCATCGTCGAGCTCGACGGTGACGGTCACGACGGGCGCAATGGTTACGACGAGCGCCGCACAGCCGCGTTGGCAGCGCGTGGTTATCGGGTACTGCGCTTCACCAACGACCAGGTGCGTCACCATACCTGGGAGGTGCTGGCGGCGATCGTTGCTGCGTTGGAGGCGCCCCTTTGACTCTCCCCAGCCAACACCGTAGCGTCGCGCAGCTTCATGTTTGGGATCGGC
>DASPMH010000188.1:0-2241 GCA_035627175.1 Terriglobales bacterium
CTCTTCGGTGGCCGTCGGTACTTCGGTGGCCGTGCTCGTCGGCAAAGGCGTAGCGGTCTCGGTGGGCGATTCGGTCGCAGTACCCTCGATCTCCGTCGGCGTCTCGGTCGCCGGGCCGACCTCGGTCGGGGTCGCGGTCGCCGGCAGAGTTTCGCTGGTGGTGTCGAAGAAGTACTGGAACTCCTCGATCGAGCGCACGCCTTCCGCGCCCAGTCTGACGCTGGCGCTCGCTTCGACCTCGATGCGCTCGCCGGGGGCGAACGGCGCCGACGGGTTGTAGCTGAAGCACAACAGATCGGGCGCCGAATCGTCGCAGAGATTGAGCAGCGCGCCCTCGGCTTCGACACCGGCTACCACTACGGGTAGCCCGTTGACGCTGATCTCGACGCTGTCACGGGCGATGTCGCCGCGATCGGTGGCGAAGGCGAAGAATACCGGCGTGTCGCGTGGCACGTTCGACTCGCCGGGGAGCGGTACGAAGCCGGTGACGAACGGTCGCGCCAGGACGTCGATCGTCCCGGCATCGGTGAGCTCTCCGGGAACAATCTGTACCGTAATCGGGTCGCTCGCATAGGACGGCGGCAAGGCGAATTGCTCGAGCAAGGCCCGCGCTTCGTCGTCGCCGGATCCGCTCGGCAAGAAGGAGAAGTCGTAGCCGAGAACCTCGACGATTGCGGGTCCCGGAGGAAGCTCGGTGATATCGACCGAACGATTATCGCGCGGATTGAAGATGAAGACGCGGTGGACCACTTGGGCTGCGTCGGTGACTCGCACTTCGACCACGGTGACCCGTTCGGGAATCTCGTCGGCGGGCGTGAAGGCTTGGTCGATCGTGGCGAGACGGCGCGGTTGCGATCGATCGGCCGCTTCCCACTGCGCGTTGAGGCTGAGCGCGCCGCTTTGGCTGCGGCTACCCCCGTCGCCGCTGCAACCGGCGAAAACCGCCAGTGCGGCAGTTACGAGACAGCGCCCGACAAGGCTCGTGACAACAGAGCTAGGCATTCGCCAGACATTCCGCACCCGCACAAACCTCCTAGACGAGCAGCCCGGGTCGCATACACTAGCCCGTCCGAACAGGTCAAGGTACAACGCCGGGGCTCGCGACTCCGGATCATTCGACCCGGAGCGGTGGATCCAAGATCAGCCGGTAGCTCCCTGCCCCACCGACCTTTACCAACAGCGAAAGCTCGGAGCCCAGGGGGAACATCTCGGTGTCGGCAGCACTGAAGGGTCCGAGGGTCTCGGTTGCGCCATGGCGCAACAGCAACGTTGCACCGGTCGTCGCCAAGTCTTCGAAGACGCCGCTGACGCTCTCGGTGTAATGCACCAACCCGGCAGGCGCCGAGACCAAGATCCAGTCGGCGGGATCGCCGGCGGCATCGGCGCAGTCGGTCGGCGGCACGCTACTGTTCACCGAGCCTTCGACCCGTTGTGGGAAGGTCGTTCGGCTAGTCGGGCAGAGCCGCAGCGGCATTTCGTAAGTGCCCATGGTGGCGCTGGTCGCGGCGACGCTCATCAAAGCGTAGCTGCCGCTGGTCGACATCGGAAACTCGAGAAGCCCCGAAGTGCAGCCACCGCTCGGCACGACACTGCCGTCGCCGAGCAAGCCCAACAGGCAAACCGACGCCGGCGGATCGACGCTGACCGCTACCGGCGACGCGCCCGGCGCTAGACGGAAGCCGTCGAAGCGGCGCCCGTCGCCAAGATTGCAGTCGCCAGCCGTAAACGAGTCGGAGATCGTTCCCGCGGAAACGGCGCGGCTGGCGCAGGTCGTCCCCAGCAAGGTGAAGAACGGAAGATTGGCGGGATTGACGGCGATCTCAGGCTGCAGCGTTGCTTCGATCGCATAGGTGCCGGTTTGCGGCAGCAAACGATTGATACGCGCTCCTGCCATTTCAGGTGCGAAAGGATCGGTGCTCGCTTCAACGCGGTTGCCGCTGGGTTCGACGAGCGCCAGCTTCACACCGAGGTCGGCGGCCTGCAGTCGTAGCGTCAACAGCTGCTCGGCAGTTCCATTGAACAGGAAGCTGCGCAGCGGAACGTCGCCTTCGGCGACGCAATCGAGAGCAGCGAAGCGCGAGTTCATGGTTGCGCCGGTGAACGAACCCGCCGCCGGGCACTTTTGCGCGAAAAGCGTATACCCCGCGAAATCGCCTTCGTCCTGCGGGTCGAAAGGATCGGGAGCGGTCAGGAAAGCCTGGTTGCCGACGATGACGGTGTAGGTTCCGGCCATCGCGAGAG
>DASPMH010000189.1:0-3133 GCA_035627175.1 Terriglobales bacterium
GATCACCGGGTCGGTGCCGATCACCTCGAGCGGAATCAACAGATTCGGATAGGTTTCGTGCTCGCTGTCCTCAGCGTACGTGCCGTGACAGCCGGCGCAGTTCTGTACGAACAGCTCATGTCCCTGCTCCGCCAGCGTGGCATCGATCGCGAACGGATAGGCCGGCGCGCGCAACGAGCGGATGAAGGCTTGGATGTCGACGAACCACTCGTCGACCTGGCGCGCCCGCTCGACGTCGTCGACGCAGACCGCGGTGGCGTAGGCCATCGTGCCGCGATGATCGCCGCGCGCCATGCCGTTATAGAACAGCGCATTCTTCTTGTGGGCGCGCCACCACGGCGGCGGGTCGGAGGTGATGCGCACCTCGTTCTTATCCATCGGCTGGCCGTCGCGGTCGTAGATCTCGAGCGGCGCAACTTCCTCGTCGCTCCAAGCCAAGGTCTCGCGATCGTGGTGCACCATCAGGATGACCGCGAACATCTCCGCCGGATTCATGCCGATGGTGCGCATTGAGGTCAGCGGGCCGAGCACCGCGCCGCGAGCGAAAGTCTTGCGCAGCTGGTGCTTCTCGACGGCGTTGAGGCCGAACAGGTCGAGCAGCTGATCGTTGAGCGGGATGGTGGTATTGCCGCCACCGGCGCCGCCGGTGAAGTCGGCGGTCGCGTTGCCGAGGCCGACCACCAGCTCGCCGTTGAAGCTGCCGCCGTGACAGAGCAGGCAATTGGCGTTGATCACCTCGGCACCGTCCGGCGATTCGAAGACATTGAGGAAGTAGGGCATGTCGGCATTTTTGCCGGTCCGGTCGGCGATCCGCGGCGCGTCGCGAGAGCCGCCGAAGCCCGACGCGATCAGCTCCTCGAAGCTGGGATTGTTCCACAGCTTGAACGGGATGCCGCAGGTCATGAAGCTGCCGTTGAGCAGCAGATCGCGACCGCGCACCGGATCGCCTTCCAGCTGCGGCTCGGCCGGCAGCGAAACACCGCTGTTCCACACCCCTTCCTTCGGGACGCGCTCGACGTCCGGATTGAGTGCGGCTTGCGACGAGCTCGAGTCGCCGTCGCCGCAGCCGGCAAGTACCACGGCGAGCAGCAGCGCCAGGAGAATCGTACGGTAGATGTTCATGGGTTCCCTTCCCGGAAGGCCGCCGGTCGTAGCACGAGATCGGCCCGCAGAGTCAACCGGCGAGGGAGCGCGAGCTCAGGCCTGCTCCAGTACCCGCAGCTCTTTCGTCGCCGGCCGGACGGTCAGCGGAGTCGCCGCGGGTGCGGGATTGGAGAACTCCATCACGCCGTCCTCGACCGATTGATACTTCAGGCTGAGCAGATCGAGAGCGTAATTCTGGTACAGCTTCCAAGGCTTCTTCGAGCCTTGCTTCGGCGACATCGCCAGAGCCCGCTGCACGTATCCCGACGACAGATCGATCCACGGCTCTTCTTGCATCGTGTTGTCGGTCAGCCGCGGTGTGCACTGGCGCAGGCCGGTGCTCTGCATGTGATTGAGGAGCCGGCAGACGTAGCGGCAGATCAGCTCGGCCTTGAGAGTCCATGAAGCGTTGGTGTAGCCGAACGACGATGCCAGGTTGGGCACCTCGCTGAACATCATGCCCTTGTAATTGAAGTGTTTGGCGAGATCGACGGACGCACCGTCGACGCGCAGGCTGATGCCGCCGAGCATCTTGAGATTGAGACCGGTGGCGGTGACGACCATATCCGCCTCGAGCTCGCGGCCGGACTTCAGCTGGATTCCCTTTTCGGTGAAGCAATCGATGTGGTCGGTCACCACCTCGGCACGGCCTTGTTTGAGGGCCTGGAACAGATCGCTGTCGGGAACCAGGCAGAGGCGCTGGTCCCAGGGGTTGTAGCGCGGGTTGAAGTGGGTGCGGATGTCGAAGCCGGGGCCGAGCTCCTTCTCGAGCCAGCTGAGAATCATCGCCTTGGCCCGGCGTGGGTTGTTGCGGCAGAAGCGGTAGAACCACATGCCGAACAAGACGTTCTTCCAGCGCGTGATGGCGTAGGCGAGCTCCGCCGGCAGCTGGCGGCGCAACCAGTTGGCGATCTTGTCCTGCGCCGGCATCGAGACGATGTAAGTCGGCGAGCGCTGCAGCATGGTGACGTGCGCCGCCTTGGCGGCGAGCTCGGGCACCAGGGTCACTGCCGTTGCGCCGCTGCCGATCACGACTACCCGTTTGCCGGTGTAGTCGATGTCCTCCGTCCATTTCTGCGGATGAACGACGCGACCGGCAAAGCGCTCGAGACCGGGAAAGTCGGGAGTGAAGCCTTGGTCGTAGTCGTAGTAGCCGCTGCACATGAAGAGGAAATTGCAGGTAAAGCGCAGCGGTTGCCCGTCACGCACCGCTTCGACCGTCCAGCGCCCGTCGGGAGAAGACCAGCTCGCGCTTTTCACCGAGGTGCCGAATTGGATGTGCCGGTCGAGGCCGTGCTCGGCCGCGGTCTCGCGGACATACTGCAGGATCGCGGCGCCGTCGGCGATCGCCTTCGGATTACGCCAGGGTTTGAAGGAGTACCCCAAGGTGTACATGTCGGAATCGGAGCGAATTCCCGGGTAGCGGAACAGATCCCAGGTGCCACCCAGGTCGTTGCGCGCCTCGAGGATGGCGTAGCTGCGGCCGGGACATTCGTTCTGCAGATGGTAGCCGGCGCCGATGCCAGATATGCCGGCCCCGACGATCAGCACATCGAAGTGTTTCGCCATAGGCGCGCGACGTACCACGCCGCCGCCGCTCAAGGAACGCCCCATGCCTCCAGGAGTGTGCGCCCCCTTAAGCCCCCAAGCCCTCAAGCCTCCGGCATCGCCCCGATGATGCGAACCACCGCGTAGCAGGCGGCCTGCTCGTTCTCGTAGCGCTCCGACCAGCGCAGCTGCGGCTGGATCGGCGCATCGATGGCGCGCAGCCGCACCGTCAGCTCGAAGCGGTCGCCGGCATCCGCCGGCCGCACCGAGAAGTCGTAGCCGTTGAAGCGCAGCGGCCGGCCGGTGCCGTCCGCATCATTGAGCTCGATCAACTTCGGTCGTGGTAGGTCGATATGCTTCCACATGGGCAGCCACATAGGAGCACGCGAGACGCGGAATTCAAGTTTCCATTTTCGCATGTAGCTGCCGTCGGCAGACGGCG
>DASPMH010000190.1:0-2164 GCA_035627175.1 Terriglobales bacterium
CCCGTCAGCCACAGCAGCACTGCCAGGATGGATAGGTCGAGTCCTTGTCCCGGCAACGCAGAGCGGACGACGCGAGCCAGCCGAACGACGACTATTGCCGCTACTGTGCACACTGCGGGAAGCAGCCCCACCAACCTGGGCTTACTCGGTGGCCAATCCGTGAGCATACTTCCGGAAATGAGCAAGCCGAACACCCAAGCGAGGGTGAACGTATGGCGAGGCTCGCGCCAGTGCCAAACCATCCAAGTCAGGCCGAGAAAGAATGCGACCGATCCGAAGGGCTCGAAAATCGCGAGGCCCGCAGGAACACTGATGAACACATGAAACGAATCGGCGATGTGGGTGTAGAGAAAGCGTCGCACCGCCTCGGTTGCGCCGTTGCTGTACGCATTGAACAAAAGCTCGAGCTGACCACGATTCGAGACATCCTCGTAGATCTGGTGCCAGCCGGAGTAGATGTTAGGCAACTGAGGCAACACCATCATGACCGCTGCAATTGCGGTCAATGCGACACCGCGCCTATGCGCGCGCCACAAGACCGGTCGCGCCAGAGCGATCAAAGTGAATGGAATTGCTAATAGTACAGCGTAAACCTTGGCAGCGTGGTAAGTATGCCATCCGAGCCCGAGACTCATACCGAGCAGGACGTAATCCTTTGCGCGGCGGTCGCGCATTGCACGGGCGAAGGCGAGCAGGATCATGCTCGCCAGCAAGGCGCAATGAATATTGTTGTACCCAACCCTGCTCCAATAGAGATGCTCAGGATTGAGGGAGAGAAAAGCCGCGGCGACCAGGGCGACGACGCTACCCCACCAGCAGCGCACCCAGGCGTAGGTCACGACAATGCTGAGGACGCCGATGACGGCGGACGACCATCTCAAGGCGGCGAAATCTATCCCGAAGATGGGTGTCAGCGCGTATTGTACGGTGTAGCCGATGTTGGGAAAGCTATTCCAACCAAAACCGAACAGATCGGGAAAATCAGGAGCGATCCAAATCTTGCGCGCCCACGCTCCGAGCCGGCCTTCGTCGCCGTCGATCAGCACCGGGATATTGGCGATTTGGACGAATCGAAGCATCGCTGCAACCAGTATGATCAAGAGCAGAGCGCCATATTCCCATGGCGATCGCGGCGGTGGCGGCCGCCGCTCGTTCGCGGGAGAAGGCAGCGTCGCTCGGTCGAGCCGTGCCGCAGCAAGCACGAGCAGGGCGAGAGCGATCAGCCAAAGACTGAGGCCTGCTGCGGGCTGTGTCTGGTTGAGGACGGTCGCTGCGCACGCGATCGACAAGGCGGCGAGGGCGAGGCGCAATCCCGAGGGCACCCACGGAAATGCCGAGTATTTGGCGGGTGGCAAAAGCCAGGCCCATTGTTGCTGGCTGAGTGGAACGCATCGAGAGCCCAAGAAGAGTAACATTGCCGCACTCAGGAGCAGCGCGGCGGCGGCCTCGTACCCGGGCTGGCGCGCTAACTGGATCCCAGGCCATGCCAGCGCCAGAGCCGTGACTCCGGCTATCCACCGCAAGCGCCTGCGCCGCGGGTGTTCATCGGGGACCGGATGGGGAAGGGACGCGGCGAGCAGGAGCATTGCCCCGGCTAGCTCGAGCAACCAAAGCCACCAATGCTCTGGCTGGGATGCGAAATGATGGCGGTAGGCGGCAATGCCGAGGAGAACGGCCGCCGCTGCCAAGAAGACGCGTGCCTGCTCCCCCCTCGGCCTTTTCATCCCGCGGGTATGTCGCACACGTTTGCGCCTGCCTCAAGTTGAGCGCTCAGACAGGTCGGCGGCGCAGATCAGTTGGTTATCTCAGCGATTTAGGGGGAGGCGAACGAAGAAGCAGGAGCCGCTGCCGACTTCGCTGCTGACGGTGATCGCGCCGCCGAGACTCTCGACCAGGCGGCGGACGATATAGAGACCGAGGCCGGTACCGCCTGCAATGCGCGATTGACTGCCGTGCGCTTGTACGAAGGGGTCGAAGATGGTCACCAACTCCGGCGACGGGATGCCGATGCCGGAGTCGCGCACCTCGATGCAGAGGTCGGTGCCGGCGGTGCTTACCTGGACGTCGACTTCACCGGCGGGAGTGAACTTGATGGCATTGTTGATCAGGTTGCGGACGATCAGTCGCAAGCGCAGCGGATCGGTGTGAACGACGGTCAGCTCCG
>DASPMH010000191.1:0-4338 GCA_035627175.1 Terriglobales bacterium
CCCGGTGTAGCCGCGATAGAGGAACGGTGTCGGCGCGATCGGCGGCTGATTGACTGAGATCGTTGCGCTTGCGCTCGGCGACGGCGTGGGAGAGGCCGTAAGGGTCAGTGTCGGCGCGGGGGTCGGAGGGCATCCGCCGAGGGCGTTGTTGACCGCTTCGATCAGCTCGTCGACGGTGATCGCCCCGTTCTCGTCGCGGTCGAACGGCTCGCACTCTGCGACACTCGCAGTCCCGAGCGCAGCGCTGACCCCGAGCACGACCTCGTCGACGGTAACCTCGCCGTCGCGGCTACAATCGCCGACACAGGCCGGTGCCGGGGTGGCGAACAGCAGCGCCGCGATCGCAGCGACGAGTCGCATCATCCGAGCTCGTCCCGGCGGGGCCGAGGACGACACCAAGCTACTTCAGCTTCGCCAGGGCGCGGTCCATGCCCGCGAGGATCCCCGCCGGGCTGTTCTCATCGTAGAAGTACTTGTACTTCGGCCGGCCGGCGTCGAGGCTCGGATCCATTTCGCCATTCGAGCTGAGGAAGAAGGTGCGCGGAATGTACTCGCCATCGGGCTTGTACATGCTGCTGATGTCCTTGCGCTTGTCGCTCTCGACGCGAATCATGACGAACTGTTTGCTCTTCTCGATCACCTTCGGGTCGTGAAACTGCTTGGCGTAGTTGGTGCAGTGCGGACACCACTCGGTGAAGAGCACCAGCAGGATCGGCTTTTTCTCCTTCTTCGCCGCCGCCAGGCCTTCATCGTACGACATCCACTTGATGCCGGAGTCGTTCCAGTCGCCGCCGCCGAACGCGGGCGCAACCAGCAGCAGCAACGCCGTCAAGGCCATCGAAATCAAGCGCTTCATCATCGAATCCTTTCTCTGTCCCCTCCCCCGTGAGTATTTTTCGCGAACGGGGGAGACGATCTCAGTTGTTTACCTCTTTCGGCTCACCTCTAATCCACGACGACCTGCTGGACGGCGCGGGCCACCTCCGCCTCGGGAGCAACCTCGCTGTGGCAGGCGTGACGATCTCCAACCTTCGGCAGAACCGCCGCCCGCCGGCGGAGCAAATCCGCGCCGTCGGCACTGACGCCGGGGCTGCGGGTGACGCGCTGCGCCGGCTGAAACTCGCTCGCCTTGCCGCTGGCGAACTCCTGAATCTCCTTCGAGATGCGCATGCTGCACCAGTCGTGGCCGCACATGGCGCAGAAATCGGTATCGACCTCGAGATCCTCGTCGTGCAGCGCGCGAGCGGTGACGCCGTCGAAGGCAAGCTCGAACTGGCGCGGCCAGTTGAGCGCGGCGCGCGCCCGCGAGAGGTCGTCATCCCACTGGCGGGCCCCGGCGATGCCGCGGGCGATGTCGCCGGCATGCGCCGCGATCTTGTAGGCGATGCAGCCGTCCTTGACGTCCTGCGCATGAGGCAAACCGACGTGCTCCTTCGGCGTCACGTAACAGAGCATCGCCGCACCGGCGCGCGCCGCTTCGGTCGCGCCGATCGCGCTGGTGATGTGGTCGTAGCCGGGGAAGACATCGGTCACCAGCGGCCCGAGCACATAGAAAGGAGCGTCGTCGCAGACCCGCTGCTGCAGCTGCATGTTGAAAGCGATCTGATCGAGCGGCACATGCCCGGGACCTTCGACCATCGCCTGCACGCCATTGTCTCGGGCGCGATGCACCAGCTCGCCGAGGGTCTGCAACTCGGCCAGTTGCGCCGGATCGGAAGCATCGGCGAGACAGCCGGGACGCAAACCGTCGCCGAGCGAGTAGGTGACGTCGTACTCGCGCATGATCGCACTGATCTCGTCGAAGAGCTCGAACATCGGGTTCTGCTTGTTGTGGTGCAGCATCCACTTCGCCAGCAGCGAGCCGCCGCGGGAGACGATGCCGGTGACGCGATTGCGGATCAAAGGCAGATGCTCGCGCAGCACCCCGGCGTGAATGGTGAAGTAGTCGACACCTTGCTGCGCCTGATGCTCGATCTCCTTCAGGATCAGGTCGTAGCTGAGATCCTCGATGCGGCGGCCGAGAATCATGCTGTAGATCGGCACCGTGCCGATCGGAATGGTGCTGTTGTCGATGATCGCCTGCCGGCACGCGTCCAGGGCACCGCCGGTAGAGAGATCCATCAAGGTGTCGGCGCCGTAGCGCTGGGCCCAGCGCAGCTTGTCGACCTCTTCGTCGGTCGAGCTGCTGACCGGAGAGGCACCGATGTTGGCGTTGATCTTGGTCGTGATCATCCGGCCGATGCCGGTCGGGTCGAGCCGCTTGGGCGCCTGCTGGCCGCGGCAGTACTCCGGATCGTCGAGGAAACCCTGCCGCTGCGTCACCGTCTGATTGACCCACAAACTGGCATCGGGTCGGCCGCCGGGGTGACCGAGGTAGCGAGTCTCGGGAGCAGTGGCTGCGGACGAGGCGGAGCTCGAAGCTGGCGGGGCTGTGCCGGCGCTACCGGCGAGATGGCGTACGTTCGCCGGTATCACCAGCCGCCCGCGCGCCACCTCGGCACGAATGAGCTCCGCGCTGGTGTTCTCGCGCTGGGCGACGCGGATCATTTCGGCTGTGACGACACCGCGGCGCGCGGCTTCGAGTTGAGTCATTTCGCTGTACTCCTTGATCGCAGCCCCGCGACGCTGGCTCGGACGCGTCCAGTGCGGCTTGCTTCGCCGCGGACCATACGCCGCACCTAGAAGGCGTTCAAGGCGACCTTACCCTAGGCGCGCACCGGCGGGTGGTAGAGGACGATCATAACATAGATCAGCGCCGGCCGGTCGCTGCCGGCGACGTGGACGTTGAGCTCGGTGGTCACCTGCGTACCCTTGGGCTTGGCCTCGACGGCGACCAGACGCGAGCGCGCTTGGATCTTGGCGCCGGCCGGCACCGGGCTGACGAAGCGCAGCTTGTCGGCGCCGTAGTTGGTGGCGTTGCCGTAGCCGACGATCTGGTAGTCGGAGACGGGACGCAGCCGCGGCACCAAGCTCAGAGTGAGGAAGCCGTGAGCGATGGTCTGCTTGAACGGGCTCTCCCGTTTGGCGCGCTCGACGTCGACGTGAATCCACTGATGATCGCCGGTGAGCTCGGCGAACTTATTGATCATCTCCTGACTGACCTCGATCGGCTCGCCGAAGGGGCCGAAGTCGTCCGAAACCTTGCGGCTGAGCTTCTCGATGTCGTCGAAACGGATCTGTTCCATGGGCGTACCTCCAAGCCGGTTGAGCGGCTCAGCTATCGCAACTCCCCTACCCTGCCAAGCCGCGGTGTCGGGCGAGCCGGCTTGCGGCCGGCCTCGGTTGAACTGGCGCAACGAATCCGCTTCACTGGGCCATCGCTCGAAAAAAAGGAAAGTGTCATGCCGCTCGATGCTGAGACCAAGCAACGGATCGAATCTCTGATCAACTCCAACAACGTCCTGCTCTTCATGAAGGGCGATCGCCAGCAGCCGCAGTGCGGATTTTCCGCCCGGGTGGTGCAGATGCTCGATTCGATCGTTCCCGAGTATGAGACCATCGATGTCTTGAGCGACGCCAACCTCCGCGACGGCATCAAGGAATACTCCTCCTGGCCGACCATTCCCCAGCTCTATATCAAGGGCGAGTTCATCGGCGGCTGTGACATCGTCACCGATCTCTTCTCTTCGGGCGAGCTCCACGAGAAGCTCGGTGTGCCGGTGCCGGAACGGGTCGAGCCGACGATCACCATCACCGATACCGCCGCCGCCAACCTCCGGCAGCACCTCGAGCGCGCCCCCGGTCGTTTTCTCCACCTCTCGATCGATGCCCACATGCAGGCCTCACTGGGCCTCGGGCCGCAGCAAGGCAGCGAAGTGACGGCGGAGTCGAACGGCGTCACCGTGCTGATGGATCTCATGACCGCGCAGAAGGCGCAGGGCATCACCATCGATTACGTCGAGAGCCTCGGCGGCGGCTCCTTTCGCGTCGACATCCCCAACGCGCCGGCGCCGGTCAACCAGTTGACGCCGAGCGACGTGAAGAAGCTCCGCGACCAGGGTGTGTCGTTCGAATTCTTCGACGTCCGCACGCCGGAAGAGCGCCAGACCGCCTCGATCGCCGGCACGCAAATGCTCGACGAGCAAGCGGCGAAGCGGATCGAGTCATTGCCGAAGGACACGATGCTGGTGTTCCACTGCCACCACGGCGGACGCAGCCAAGCCGCGGCGGAGCACTTCCGCAGCCGGGGCTTCACCAACGTCCACAATCTCGCCGGTGGCATCGATGCCTGGTCGCAGGAGGTAGATCCGTCGGTGCCGCGCTACTGAAGGAGGGCAGCGCCCCCTTTTTCCAAAGGGCTGAGGCTTTCGCCGGCGAAAGCCTCAGCGCCGCAGGCGC
>DASPMH010000192.1:0-8959 GCA_035627175.1 Terriglobales bacterium
CATGGATCGACAGGACCGCGCCGCCATCGGGCAATGGGGCAGGGCGGTGCAGCTCCCACCACGCCCACACACCGCCGGCGGCGAACAACAACAATGAGAGCGGCGCGATCAACCAGATCCGGTGGCGCATGGCGCGGGCGGTATAGCAGTTTCTCTCCAGCAGTGGCAGCCGCAGCGACTGGCGCCGCGCCAGCCTGGCACCGCCACGGTCGAATCGCTACAAGGCGGCATGCTTCGCAAGCGTTTCAGCTCAGGCAAACCGCTCATCTTCGGTCATCGCGGCGCCGCCGGTGTCGCGCCAGAGAACACCGTCCCGTCCTATGCCCTGGCGCTTGCGCTTGGGGCCGACGTTCTGGAGTTCGACGTCCACGCTACCAGCGATGGCGAAATCGTCGTGATCCACGATGCGACGCTCGAACGTACCACCGACGGCGAAGGGGAAGTGCGCCAGCACACTTGGGCGCAGCTGCGTCAGCTCGACGCCGGCTACCAGTTCAGTCGCGGCGGCGGCGACTATCCGTACCGTGGTCAGGGCATTCGCATCCCGCTACTCGCGGAGGTGCTCGCGGCTTTCCCCGGCGTCCCTTGCAACATGGAGATCAAGCAAGGCGATCCGCCGATTGTCGAAGAGGTGCTGGCGGTGATCCGCCGGGCCGGAGCGAGCGATCGAATGCTGCTCGCCGCCGAGCACGATTCGATCATGACCAGCATCCGCGCCGCGGCCGGAGACCTGCCGACCGGCTTCGCGACTTTGGAAGTGGTCGACTTCATCGGACGGGTACAGGCCAATCGCTGGGATGACTACCAGCCTGCAGGCTGCGCGCTACAGATTCCGCCGAGCTTCAACGACATCGCCCTGGTGTCAGCCGACAGCGTCGCCGCTGCCCACCGCTTCGGACTCGAGATCCACGTCTGGACGATCAACCAGCGTCGCGAGGCCGATCAGTTATTGGCGATCGGCGTCGACGGCATCATGTCCGACTTGCCGGGGATGGCGCGCGTTGCGGTCGACGCTGGCTGAGCGCGAGCCGCCGCAAGCCGGGCAGAATTTCGCTTGCGCCGGCAGCGCCGTGCCGCAGCTGGGACAGAAGCCCGCGGTTGGTGCCGCGGCCGGGGCGGCCTTCTCTCTCGACTTCGCTGCCTCGATCGACGCGATCGCTGCCAGCGCCTGAGTCTCGTACTTGGTGCGGATCAGATAAAGATCGGCTTCGGATAGCTTGCCGATGTGATAGTCCATCTCGGCATCGCGAATGGCCGCATAGGCCTCACGCTTGTCGTGCTCGAGGCGCTCCAGGGCGACGTTCTCCACCGGCCCGGCGGTCTTCTCTTCTTCGGCCGCATTCGGCCGGAGCAAGGGCCAGGCAACGAAGACCCCTGCCAGTGCGGCCAAGACGATCCCGATCGCTACGCTCACTGATCGAAGTCCTTCATCTCGGCATCCAAGATTTGTCGATGGCGATCGTTTCCCGGGGGCAAAGTGGGCGGCCGGCGGTCGGCCGTGTCGTCATCTCCCCGGTCGCGGCGGGTCCAGCGCCGGGTGACCAAGACCACCAGCAATCCTCCGATCAGAACGGCGGCGAAAGGTGTCATCCACGCCAGCAGATTGAAACCGGCCGTAGTCGGTGAGGACAGCACCTTCTCGCCGTACTTGTCGCGAAAGTGGGCGAGGATGGCGGGCTTGTCCTTGCCGGCGGCGAGTTGCTCGCGGATCTCGGCGCGCAAGGGCAAGGCAGAGGGACACTGCAGGTGATTGCAACTGTGGACGGTCAAGCCGCAGCCGCACTGGCAGGTCAGCGATTCTTCGATTTCCTGGAAAGAGGGTCGATTCTCGCCGCGGGCGATCTCCGCAGCACCGGCCGCCAACAGCAACGCCATGAGCAGCGATGGCCACAGGCGCGGGCATGCCGTCGGACGGCGCGACTGGGCGATCATGGATTCAATCGGTTGCGACTTGCTCGCGGCGGCCGGGCGCGTACGAGACCACCGTCGCCGGTTTACGCGACGGCCAGGCGGTAACCATAGTGCCGAACACCAGCACCAGACCGCCATACGACAAGAAGCTGACCAGCGGATTGATGTACGCCTGAATCGTCGCGAGCTTGGTCGGCGCATCGAAGCTGCCGAGCACCAGGTACAGATCCGCCCCCAAGGTCGAGCGGATGGCGACCTCGGTAGTTGGTTGTTCCGGCTTTTTGTAGAAGCGCTTCTCGGGCTTGAGGGTATCGACCTGTTTGCCGTCCTGCCAAACCGAGACTGTCGCGATCAGGTGTGCCGTATGAGGGGTGTCTTTGTCTTCGACGCCCTCGTACTTGAGGGTGTAGTCGCCGATAGCGAAGCTGTCGCCCGGTTTGACGGTGATCTGACGCTCTTGCTTGAACGCTGACGTGCCGGTGATGGCGAGAAAGATCATCACGATGCCGACGTGGATGATGTAGCCGCCGTAGCGGCGGCGATTCTTGCCGATCAGGCGCGCGAGGGCGACGTGCGGCGCTTCGTGCATCATCGCCTGCCGAGCCCGCATGCCACGGTAGAACTCGACGATGATCGTGCTCAGTACGAAGGCGCAGAGCGAGAAGGAGACCAGCGCATAAAAGTCGCGGATGCCGGAGGCGAACAGGGCGATCCCTGTCACCAGGCCGATCGAGCCGGGAATCAGGAAGTTGCGTTTGAGGTTGCGTGCCGTAGCGCGCCGCCAGGCGATCACCGGGCCGACCCCGGTCAGGAACAACAGGATCAGGCCGAGCGGCGCATTGACCTTGTTGAAGAAGGGCGGGCCGACAGTGATCTTCACGCCGCGCACCGCTTCCGAGATCACTGGGAAGATCGTGCCCCAGAAGGTGGCGAAGGCGATGCCGACCAGGATCAGGTTGTTGAGCAAAAAGGCGGTTTCGCGGGAAATCACCGAATCGAGCTCGTTCTCGCTGCGCAACAGCGGCAAGCGCCAGATCATCAGAGCGAAGGCGATGATGCCGATGAAAGCCAGAAAGCTGAGGAAGAAGGGGCCGAGTCCCGATTGGGTAAAAGAGTGTACCGAGGAGATGACGCCGCTGCGCGTCAGGAAGGTGCCGAAGATGGTCAGCAGGAAGGTGAGGATCACCAGCACCATGTTCCAGACCTTCAGCATGTTCTTCTTCTCTTGGATCATCACCGAATGCAGGAAGGCGGTGCAGGTGAGCCAAGGCATGAAGGCGGCGTTCTCGACCGGATCCCAGGCCCAATAGCCGCCCCATCCGAGGACGAGGTAGGCCCATTCGGCGCCGAAGAGGTTGCCGAGACTGAGGAAGAACCAGGCGAGCAGCGTCCAACGCCGGGTGGTGCGGATCCAGACGTCGTTGAGCTTTCCGGTCGCCAAGGCCGCGAGCGCGAAGGCGAAGGGCACGGTGCAGCCGACGAAGCCCATGTAGAGCGACGGCGGATGGATCGTCATCCAGTAGTTCTGCAGTAGCGGGTTGAGATCGCGACCCTCGACCGGCGCGAAGGCGAGCCGCTCGAAGGGCGGAGTGATGAAGTTGACCATCGACAGAAAGAACAGCGCGACGGTCATCAGGGTCGCGGTGACGTACGGCATCAGCTCGCGGTTGCGATAGCGGTTCTGCAGTACCACCACCGCCGACATCGAGCTCAAGATCACCAGCCAGAACAGCAGCGAGCCCGCCTGCCCGCCCCACAGCGCTGCGACCAGGTAATACAGCGGCAACGTCGTGCTCGAGTAGTGGGCGACGTAGGCGATGCTGAAGTCGTGGATCACCAGCGCGTGCAACAGCGCGGCGGCCGCGATCATCACCATCGCCCAGACCGCCAGGGTTGCGTGCTCGGAGCTGCGCACCAGATCGCGACGCTGGGTGCGTGCTCCGAAGAGCGCGGCACCGATCGCGTACAACGCCAGCACCCAGCCAATGGCGAGGGCGATCGAACCGACGTCAACCATGGATTTTTCCGACAGAGCTTACGAGCTCGGCAGCGATTCCGCTTCGGCTTCGTATTTGGAGGGGCATTGAGTCAGAACCTTTTGTGCGTGCAGTGTGCCGTCGCGGTACTTGCCCTCGATGATCACGTCGCTGCCGCCTTCGTCTTTGAACATGTCGGGAGTGACGCCGACGTACTGAACCGGTACCGTGGTGCCGATGTCGTCACCGGTTTTGAAATCACCGATGCGAAACTTCAGCTCGGCGCCATCGTGGGTCATCTTCTTCACCACTGTCCCCGGCGCGACCCTTCCGGCGACGCGTATGCCCTCATCGTCGAGCTTCTCTTTGGTGGCGATAAACTCCTCGATGGTGAAATAGTACATCGAGCTCTGCTGAACACCGCTGTAGATCAGATAAGCCACGGCGAGCACCAGCAGGCTGGCGCCGATCGCGAACTTGGTTCGGGTAGGCATCGGCGGGTCACGCTAAAGAAATCGCCCTGCCCATGCAAGCTAGCCCTCCGTCAAGCCGGTGGCCCGTGACAAACCCCTCGTTTCGACGGCCGCCGCAGAAATTCGATCAGCTCGAGGACCTCGGCAGAGTGGATCTCGGGGAGCTCCGCGAGTGCCTGCCGCAGGTTGCGGCGGCGGAAGAACAGCACCCGAAAAGCCCGATGTAGCGCCCGAATCTGCTCGGCCTCGAAGCCGGCACGCTGCAGACCGATGCGATTGATGCCACGGACGATGTTGAGCTCGTCCATCATCGCAAACGGCGGGACATCCTTGTCCGCGCGACTGCCGCCGCGCAGGAAGGCGAGGCGGCCGATGACGACGTGCTGGTGCACGGCGCTGTTGCCGCCGATAAAGACCCGATCGGCGACCTGGACGTGTCCGCCGAGCATCGAGCCGTTGGCGATGGTAACCTCGTTGCCGACGGCGCAGTTGTGGGCAACGTGAGCGCTCGCCATCAGGTAGTTGTCGTCACCGACGACTGTCACGGAATCGGCGCGAGTGCCGCGGTGGATCTGGACGTGCTCGCGGATGACATTGCGGTCGCCGATACGTACGCGAGATATGGCGCCGTCGTAAGTGCGGTCTTGCGGCGTATCGCCGATGACGGCGCCGGCATGGACGACGTTGTCCGCACCGAGCTCGGTCGTGCCGAGGATCACCGTGTGAGCCTGCAGGCGGGTACGCGGTCCGACGGTTACCGGGCCCTCGATGACGACGAACGGTCCGATCTCGGCAGTGGCATCGATCTCGGCGCGCCGATCGACGACAGCCGTCGGATGGATCGCCACTCAGTCGTCCTCACCTTCGTCGCCGGCCGAGTCTTCATCCTCGGTCAACGGCGGCCCGCCGATGCGATACTCTTCGCTCGCCCAAGCACCGAGATCGCGAACCTTGCAGCGGTCGGAGCAAAACGGCCGGTAGGGATTGCCTTCCCACTTGGCCGGGCGGCGGCAGGTCGGGCAGGGGACCGACTCGGGCATGATCAGTCCCGGCGGCGCTGCTGGAGCAGCTCGCGGAGCTCCTCGATTTCGCGCTCCAAGCTGCGGTTACGCCGCGATAGCGTCAACACGTAGAGGAAGATCAGCACCCAGACGGCGGTGTAGGCTGCGAAGAGGAAGTTGAGATTTTCCATCAAGTGAGGGCCTCGTTGCGCAGCTGTTCGAATTCTTGGTGAACGCGTAGGTGGTTGTGGCGGACCCACAGCAACCAGGCGAACAGCAGAGTGAAGGCGACGATACAGACCGCAAAAGTCAGCTGCATGCGCGGATCGCCGAGACCGCTACCGCCCTCGCGGGTGCGAATCACTGCGGGGTGGATGGTCCGCCACCAGTAGACCGAGCGGTTGATGATCGGCACATCGATCGCGCCGACGAGACCGAGCACGGCGGCATAGCGTGCGCCCTGCTCGCCGGCGGAGACGCTGCGCAGCATCAGGTAGGCGGCAAAGATCAGCCACAAGATCAAAGTAGAGGTCAGCCGCGCGTCCCACGTCCACCAGGTACCCCAGATCGGCCGCGCCCAGATCGGGCCGGTAGTCAGCACCAGAGTGCAGAAGAGCAGCGCCAGCTCCGCTCCGGCATGAGCGATGCGGTCGCCGGTGGCGGACCGCTTCCACAGGTACCATGCGCTGCCGAGCGCGACGGCACCGACCGAGGCGTAGGTCATCATCGCCAGCGGCACGTGGAAGTAGAAGATACGCTGTACGATCCCTTGCGCCGCATCGGTCGGCACATAGAGGAAGACCAGCGCAATCGCCGCGGTCATCGCGACCAGCGTCAGGTACGGCAGGATGTCGTCGCAAAATCTCTTCATCGGACGGCAGCGATCATTCGCTGACTACATATTCAAAGGCCAACCACCCGACAACCAGGAAGATCACATCGAAGCCGACCATCAGGTTCAGCCAGGGCGCGACGGCACTGACATCCTGGCCGAGCAGCAGCTTACTGGTGACGCGGATGCCAGCCAGGAAAATCGGCACGATCAGCGGCAACATCAGCAGCGGCAGCATGATCTCACGCGCCCGGGTGTTGACCGCAATGGCGGCGAAAAGCGTCCCGACTGCGGCGACACCGACGACCCCTAAGGCCAATGCCGCCAGGATCCACAGCCAGCCGCCGGAAAGCGGCGGGTCGAAGAACAAAACGAACACCGGCACCAGCACCGCGAGCGACGCCATCATTAGGACGATGTTGGCGATCGTCTTGGCGAGATAGATGCTGCCGCGATCGAGCGGGCTCAACAGCAGGCCGGCCATACAGCCGTTGTCGCACTCGTTGAGAAAACAACGACTCAACGCCGAGACCGCCGAGAACGCGACAGCGACCCACAGCGCTCCGGGCGCGGCCTCTTGGCGGAGCTCGCTGGTCGGGTCGAAGGCAAAGCTGAGGATCAACAGCGTCAGCAGGCCGAGCAACAGCAGGGCTGCGCTGGTTTCGCGAGTGCGCAGCTCGATCAACAAGTCCTTACGAATCAGTGCGAGCACGGATCACTCATGAGAAGGCGGCTTCGTAAGCCTCGGTGAAGGAGCTGCGAGTCGACTCGAGGTTCTGCCCTCCCCAGGTCAACCGACCGCTGCGCAGCACGTACAGCCGCTGGCACAGCTCCAAGGCGCGCTCGACGTCGTGCGTCGACATCAGCACCGCGCCGCCACCGCGACGGAACTCCTCGATCATCTCTCCCAAGACCGCGGTCGCGCTGCGATCGAGGCCGGTGAACGGTTCGTCGAGCAGCAATAGCGCCGGGCGATGCAGCACGGCGCGCGCGATGGCGCAGCGCTGCTCGAGGCCGCGCGACAAGGTGCGCACCGGGCGGTTGGCCCAACCACGCAGGCCGGTTCGCTCGATCAGCTCACGGATGCGCTCTCCGGCTGGCGCGATGCCGTAGAGGCGGGCGTAGAACTCGAGATTCTCGAACGGCGAGAGATCCGGGTAGAGGTAGGTTTGATGCGAGATCATGCCGACCCGCCGCCTCAGCTCGAGACCCGAGCCGGTGACGTCGGTCCCGAACAAGCGCAAGCTGCCGCTGGTCGGCTGCAGCAAGCCGGCGATCAGTCTGAGCAAGGTGGTCTTGCCGGCGCCGTTGGGTCCGAGTAGCGCCGCCGCTTCGCGTGCTTCGAGCCGGAAATCTACGCCGCCGACGGCGGCAACCGGGCCGAATCGACGCACGAGCTGCTGGGCTTCGACCACCGGCGCGGACACGGCGTCGCGCTTATCCAATGGCTGGCCAAATTGAAAGCGACCGGCCGTGGGGCTAGCGTGCGGCCATGGCGAGTTGGTGGTCGAATCTGATGAGCTGGATCAGCGGGAGCGCCGCTACGCCGCTGCGACCGATGCCCGGCGAACCGCACGTCTTCGAGTGCCACAGCTGTGGCAAGGTCTTCGATGCCGGCGGGCAGCGAGCGCTCTGTCCCGAATGTGACAGCACCGACGTCGAGCGCGTCGGCTGATCGTCACAGCAGCGGCAGCGCCGGCTCATTGCGGACGAAGTCGCCGATCCGCTTCAGCCGGCGCTCCCAATAGCCGTAGCTACGCAGACTGTAAGGCTCCGTCTCCACCGATTGCCAATCGCCGCCCTCGGCACGGCGCGCATAGCCGACCCAGACCTCGCCGTCCTGAAGCTCGAAGAGCAGACGCAGCTCGGTTTCGGGTTCCTTGCGCAAAGCGTACGTCGCTCCGACGAGCAGGCGGGTGTCGCCGCGATCGAAAGCCTTGAGGATGCCGAGGGCTTGCAGCGTGCGCTCGCCGCGAACCGACGAATTGATCGTTTTGCGGCGCGCCACTAGCGGATCGCGTCCTCGCCGGTGATGTCGCGGCCGATGATCAAGGTGTGCATGTCGAAGGTGCCTTCGTAGGTGTTGACCGTCTCGAGATTCATCATGTGACGGATCACCGGATACTCGTTGACGATGCCATTGGCGCCGAGAATGTCGCGAGCCAGGCGGGCGATCTCGAGGGCATGGCCGACGTTGTTGCGTTTGGCGAGCGAGACCTGCTGCGGCCGCATGGTGCCCTGATCTTTGAGCTGGCCGAGGCGATAGGCGAGCAGCTGGCCCTTGGTGATCTCGGTGACCATGTGCACCAGCTTTTGCTGCACCAGCTGGAAGCCCGCGATCGGGCGGTCGAATTGACGCCGCTCCTTGGCGTACTCGAGAGCCGTATGGAAGCAGGCCATCGCCGCGCCCAGGGCCCCCCAGACGATGCCGTAACGAGCTTGGGTGAGACAGGAGAAGGGGCCCTTGAGACCGCGCACGCCGGGCAAGAGATGGCTCGCGGGGACGCGAACCTCCTCGAGCACCAGCTCCGAGGTGATCGAGGCGCGCAGAGAGAACTTCCCCTTGATGTCATGGGTCGAGAAGCCGGGGCGGCCTTTTTCGACGAGGAAGCCGCGGATCTCACCATCATCGGTCTTGGCCCAGACGATGGCTACATCGGCGATACTGCCGTTGGTGATCCAGCGCTTGACCCCGGAGATGACGTAGCCGGGGCCGTCGCTGCGGGCCCGAGTTTCCATGCCGCCCGGATCGGAGCCGTGGTCGGG
>DASPMH010000193.1:0-2165 GCA_035627175.1 Terriglobales bacterium
CTACAGCCACCGACGCAGCCGCGATTGCCCCACCGGCGAAGGTACGATCCGCATCGCCGCAGCGGTGCCGCGGCGCAGCGGTTGCTCCCGCCATGGCAAGGTATGAGCACCGATGCCAGCGCCGACCGGCGCCCGAACACCGGCGATATCGACCAGGTGCTCGAATCCAACATCGAGCTGCTGCTCGAACGCCGCCGGCGAGAAGACCGCGAACGCCGCCTGCGCGACCGGATTTCCGACACCATCACCAGCTTCGCGGGCAGCATGACCTTCGTGTATCTCCACCTGCTGCTGTTCGGCACCTGGATCGGCGCCAGCCAAGGTTGGCTGCCACTGCCCCGGTTCGATCCGACTCTGGTAACCCTCGCGATGTTCGCCTCGGTCGAAGCGATCTTCCTATCGACCTTCGTATTGATCACTCAAAACCGGATGAACCAGGCGGCGGACCGTCGCGCCGATCTCGATCTGCAAGTTTCGTTGCTGAGCGAGCACGAGATCACCCGTATCCTGACGCTGGTGCGTGCCATCGCCAGCCATCTCAGTCTACCTGAGGCACACGACGCCAGTACGACCTCGCTGTTGCGCGACGTCGGGCCGGACGAGGTCCTCGATACCATCGAACGCAAAGAGCGCGAGTGACACCCGGTTGCCGCAGCCCGGCGCAGCGGCAAAGGTGGGCGGGTGGACGAGCTCGAGCGGTTGCGCCTCGATGCGCTGGTTGCGCTCGATGGCGATGGTGGTGAAAGAGAGACGCTCCGCGACGGCGCGCCGTTGCGTCTCGGCATATCGACCTGCCTTCTCGGCCAGCGGGTGCGCTACGACGGTGGTCACAAACGGGATGCCTTTCTCACCGACATCCTCGGCCGCTATGTGGAGTGGGTGCCGGTGTGTCCGGAGCTCGAGGCAGGATTGGGGGTGCCTCGCGAGGCGATGCACCTCCAGCGGCTCGACGGTGAGACCCGACTGCTCACTTCGAAAACGCGGCACGATCATACCGAAACGCTGCGGCGCTTCAGCGAACGAAAGGTAGCCGCGCTACGCCGCGAAAATTTGAGCGGCTACGTTCTCAAGCGCAGCTCGCCCAGCTGCGGCATGGAAGGAGTCAAGATCCATCGTCGCAAGGGAGCGGCCGTCCTCGGCCGTGGCCTGTTCGCCGATATCCTGCTGGCGGCCTTCCCGCATCTGCCGATCGAAGAAGAAGGTCGTCTCGACGATCCTGAGCTGCGCGAAAACTTCCTCGAGCGAGTCTTCGCCTACCGCCGCTTGCGTTCGCTGTTCGCACCCCGCTGGACCGTCGGCGAGCTGATCGCCTTCCACAGCGCCCACAAGCTGCAGCTGATGGCCCACTCGCCGCGGCACTATGCCGAGCTCGGCCGCTCGGTTGCGGCAGCCAAGATCACGCCCCGACCGCAGCTGAGGCAAGTCTACCAAGAGGGGATGATGACCGCGCTCGAGTCGAGAGCAACGATACGGCGTCACGTCAACGTGCTGCAGCACGCCATCGGCTACTTCTCCGGCCGCCTCGACGAGGCTTCGCGACGCGAGCTGGTGGAACGGATCGACGACTATCGACGCGAGCTGGTGCCGCGCATCGTGCCGCTGACGCTGGTGCGTCACTACGTCCGCCGCTTCGACCTCGCCTACCTACGCAGCCAAACGTACTTCGAACCATACCCAGAGGATCTCCAACAACCCCTGTAGCGTGCGCTCTCCGAGCGCACCAGGCGCGGCGCGGGCAGTCGCGATTCCTACGGCGTTTTATGTATTGACTGCGCTAAGCAGCCTGCGGCAGGCTACAGCTGAGGGGAGCTTGCGATGCTTGCTGCACTGTTGACCGCAACGTTGCTGTTGTTCTTTCTGTGCAATTCCGCCGCGGCCGATCCTGCTCTGCGGCCGGGCAAATGGGAGGCGACGGTCATCACCGAGATGCCGCTCTCCAAACAGCCGGCCAAGCAAACCATTACGCAGTGTATCGAGCCCGGCAACACCGGCCCGATGCAGAAGCTGGTGCAAGACGGCAACTGCGCCATCAAGGACAAGGTCGTCGAGGGCAGCTCGATGCGGTGGCAGATGGAGTGCAAGTCGCGCCGCGGCGCGACCACGACCGGTACCGGCCGGTTCACCAGCAATGGCGACACCGGCGCCGCGCAGATCGAGATGACCGC
>DASPMH010000194.1:0-2813 GCA_035627175.1 Terriglobales bacterium
CGAGTGATCGAGGACATGCGCGGTTGGCTGGATGCGGGCGTGACGTTCGATCACGTGGCTGTGAACGCCGGTGCGGCCGAATTCCGCTTCGACGACTTCGGAGAAAGCGTGCTGGAGCGCCTGCTGCGCGCCGGCGTGCCGACAAGTTGCTTCCAGCTAGAAGTGACGGAGACAGTGTTCTTGGGGCGCGGCTCCGAATGTGTCGAGAGAGCATTGAAGCTGTTGTCGGCCGCCGGAATAAGGATAGCACTGGATGACTTTGGAACCGGCTATGCCTCGCTACGGCACCTCAAGCAGTTTCCCGTGGATGTGATCAAGATCGACCGCAGTTTCGTTGCGGACATGGTGGGCCACGACGGCAACGCGGCGATAATCGAAGCCGTTCTCCACCTCGGGCGGAGCTTGAAGATGAATGTCGTCGCTGAAGGGATCGAGACTCAGGGGCAGGAGGACCGTCTCCGCGCACTCGGTTGCGAGTTCGGTCAGGGCTTTCTCTATTCGAAGGCCGTGCCGGGCAACTCTGTTGCAGCGTTGTTGGCCAAGTTCAAAGGTCCATGGAGCTCTAACGCCATGTTTTGACTGGCGGTTTGTAGGACCTGGGAGGGGTCACGCGCCGCAGGCGGAGTCGCGCGGGCGTGAGCCGGCAACGCTTGTCGCCGATGCGCTATCATCGGCGACAAGCATCCTTGCTCAGAGCCTCGCTTGCGAAGCGTTGTGGCCGCCGTTGCGGTACAAGACATCCCGCACGCTCGTGGTGTCCGTTGCCGTGTCCTCGACCGTCACGACCACCGCGCCATCCTTCATGCGATCGCTATAATAGGCGGCGTCTTCCTCGCCGACGCCATGCTTCGTCAGAGCTTCGTTCAAGCTGCCTCCGATCGCACCGAGGACGGCACCAATGCCGATCGCCTCGGGCACAGCCGAAGCTGCGATCGCGCCCGCGGCAGCGAGCGGCCCGACACCGGGGATTGCAAGCGCTGCCACTCCCAGCCCGGCCCCGAGCGCGCCTCCGCCGAGAATTCCGCGGAGGATGTTCCGATGATGCTCATCCGTGATCTCACCGTCGCCCGACCGGGCGGTGGTCGTACCACCATGGTGGGCGATGACAGAGAGATCATTGTCGCTCAGGCCGAGCGACCTCAGCTCCGATACCGCACGCTCGGCTTCGGCGTGAGTGTCGAATATCGCAGATGCTTTGGTCATAAACTCTCCTGTGGGTCTTGGTAGACAAGGGGGGGTAACTGGACCGAGGGTAGAACGTTCCTTGCGGCTATACCGTGAGGCCAATCTATCGATGATCGGCCCTGAAGGCCGGGTGCGTCGACCGGCGCATCGGACCGGGCAGGCTCTCCTTCAGCGCGTGGTCCGACCTTACCAACGGCGGTCGACGAGACTGGGAGGACAGCCTCGGATCGTCATCCCAAAATTGGCTTAGCGCGCTCGCCGGCGAGTGCTAACTCTGCCTGACGACCAAGGCGTAAGGGCGTTGACCAGTGCAAACACGAGTGGAGATCGCATCCGCGTTCCTGCGGAACATCGGCCGAGGCGGGATTGAGCGCAGGTACTATGCAGACGGTCTGACCGCGTGGTCGCCGCTGATGGGAATGATTTCGCTCGAGGCGTACCTGCCGAAGCTACAGGCCGTCAGCGAGGTATGGGAGCGACCGCTGGCAGTGACGATTGACACGGTGACCGCGCAGGACGATCGGGTTGTGCTACAGGCACGCTCGAACGGCAGGCTCTATGACGGCCGGGAATATGCCAACACCTATCTGTTCCTGCTGGAATTCGACGAACAGGACCGCATCCGCCACGTGCGGGAATACTTCGACCCAGACCCGGTCCGCGACATCCTGCGGCCGGCGGTGCAGCAATGGCTGGAGCGCCGCGGGAAGCGCTAGCGAGCCGGGGCGATCGCTTTCAGCGCCTCGGCCGCATAAGCGATATGCTGCTCGGCCGAAGTGTGCCCCAGTCCCATGGTCGAGACCGCAACATGCGTACCGCCGATGTCGCGCCAGCGCTGCGCAGTATCTCCCGCGTCGCCGGCAGTGCGGGCGCGGAGCATGTTGCAACGAAGCTCGAAAGGATCGTCGGTGCGGCCAGCCTGATCGAGCAGCTCGCGCAGGCGAGCGATCTGGGCGAACGCGTCGGCAGCGCCGTCGGCGAAGATGAATCCGTCCCCGACCCGGGCGGCACGGCGTAGCGCGATGTCGGCAAACCCGCCGAGCAGAATAGGGATGCGCCGCCGGGGGCGCGGATTGAGCGCTACGCGATCCGCTTTGTCGAACCGGCCGCCGAACGAGAGCAGCGGTTCGCTCCACAGCTGCCGCAGGAAGGCGATCTGTTCATCAAGACGCTGGCCCCGCGTGGCGAAATCCTGCCCCAGCACGTCATATTCAACGTAGTTCCAACCGGTCCCGACGCCGAGCGTGAGGCGCCCTCCCGAAAGCAGATCGACGTCGGCCGCCTGGCGGGCCACCAGTGCGGTCTGTCGCTGCGGCAGGATCAGCACCCCGGTTGCGAATTCGATCCGCCGCGTCATCGCGGCAGCATAGGCGAACATCGTCAGGGGATCGTGGAACGGCTGGTGCTCGGTATAGGGCCCGGTCAGCTTCGGCTCACGATCATGGCTCGCGCCCACCACGTGATCGTAGGCCAGAAGGTAGTCAAATCCCAGGTCCTCGGCCGCCGAGGCGATGCTGCGGACCGCCTCGGGATCGCCCTCGAGTTCGGTCTGCGGGTAGATGAGGCCAACTTTCACGATATGCTCCTTGGTGATCCCGGCTGTCTCATTGCGTCCCCGTCGCTCCTGT
>DASPMH010000195.1:0-7340 GCA_035627175.1 Terriglobales bacterium
CCTCGATGCCAACATTGAAGGCCGCGAGCGCGAGCGGGATCTCGCCGGGCGGCAGGCCGGCTTCGGACAGCGCTGCCGCGAAGCCGAGACCGTGCAGCCAGCCGAATCCGAGCGCCATCAACGTACCCCGGCCCGGCACCGCCTCCCGCCCGCGGCCGACCTCATGGGCCAGCGCGAGGAGGCTCAAGGCGATACACAGCTCGACCCACGCTACCGGCAAGCGGACATAGCCCAGCACCGCCAGCGCCAAGGTGACACTGTGGCCGGCGGTGAAAGCGGTGATGTTGGCGAGCAACCGCCGCCGCGTCGGGGCGATCAGTGTCAGGCCGAAGACGAAGAGGAGATGATCCCAGCCCCCGAACAGATGCGCGAGTCCCAAGCCGAAATACGAGCGCGCCACCTGCCAGGGCGACGATCGCGGCGGGATGACGAGCGCATCGTCTCCCGCACCGAGCACGGCGCTGACGACGCGTCGATCCGCGAGCTGCACCCGCACCACCGCCACCGCGCCCGAGTCCGCCAAGCCGGACACCGCGACCGGCGCGTTGATCAATCCGTCGCGACAGACCACCTGCCAGCGGCGGCTCAGGCTGACCGCATCGCTGCTGGTCTGCGCGACGCTGGCCACGGTGCAGCTCTCCGGCAACAGCGGCGCCAAGGCACTGCCGGCGGGTTGCACCAGCGGCTGCTTCCAATGCACGGCGAAGTGGTTCGGGGATAGTTCGTGTAGCTCGAGCAGGGCCGGCGCGAGCGGGTGGGCCAGGGTGGCGCAGGGGGAGAGCAGGAGGGCGAGCACGAGTCTTCCTCGTCTGCATCTATTACCAACGAACCGTGCTTCCGTTGGCGCGGAGGAGCGTGCGCAAGCAGACGCCTCGAAGCGCAGGCAACCTGGGCCTTCGAGACGGTGCTGGCGCGCCTCCTCAGGCCGAACGGACTGGGCTGGTTGGCTCATTTCATCAGTGTACGCGCTGGTGAAGCTCTCAGCCTGAACCTTTCCTTAGTGGGCGGCGTATAGCCTCCGGTAGGTGTCGTAGTTGCCGACTACCTTCTTCACGTAGTCACGGGTTTCGCGGTAGCTGATGGTTTCGACGAACTCGTCGATCTCGGCAGCGGGATTGCGCTGCTGCCATTTGTCGACCGCGCCCTCGCCGCCGTTGTAGGCGGCCAGCGCTTTGAAGATATTGCCCTGGTAGCGATCGATCAGCTGGCGCAGGTAGCGGGTGCCGAGGTGAACGTTGACGCTCGGTTCGGTAATGGTGCTGGTGTCGATCTCGCGACCGTCGGCGAGCATCGACACCCGTTTGGCCGTCGCTGGTAACAGCTGCATCAGACCGTAGGCGTTGGCGGGCGAGCGCGCCGCCGGATCGAACATGCTCTCCTGTCGCATCAGCGCGATCACCAGCAGCGGATCGATCGCTGCCGCCTCGGCCTCGCGTTGCACCAGGGTCCAGAAGGCGAGTGGGTAGAGAATGCTCTGGTAATCCGCGGAGCCGACGCGCCCGGCGCCGAGCTTCTGCGCCATGCGGATGGCACGACCGTGACCGTCGGTCGCTTGATAGGCGCGCAACAGAAAGAGAGTATCGCCCGGTCCGCTCGCCTGATCGGCGATGGCGTCGAGCTCGCCGCGGGCGTACTGGCGCAACCCGGCGGCGCGCAGCTCGCGCCAGCGCTCGAGATGGAAACGATCGAAGCTCTCGGGAGCTGTGCCGGGATCGACATCGGCAACCGCCTCCGCCGCCGGCGTCACCGGCACCTCGAAGGACAGCGGGATCACCCGGCTGGCACTCTCCAGGCGGCCGCGCGCGAGCAGCGAGTAGTAGCCAGCCTGCCGCGCCGCGATTTCGCCGTAGAGCTCGCGCGCCCGCTCGGCCCGGCCGGCACGATGATGGGCGCGAGCGCGCCAGTAATTGGCGGCGTCGCGCTCGCGGTCCCGGCTGCGCTCGGCGAGCCGTGCGAAGCGCACCGCCGCCTGCTGCCAATCCTGCTGCTCGTAGGCGATCCAGCCGATGCGCCATTCGGCGTCGTAGGCGACGCTGCTGTTGGGATAGCGCCGCAACAGCTCTTCGTGGGTGGCGATCGCTTCGCCGTTGCGGCCGGCGCTCTGGGCGATCCGTCCGAGGGCGTAGAGCGAATCGGCGGCGCGGCTGTGGCTCGCATAGCGGTCGAGCAGCTGGCGAAAGACTCGCGCCGCCGCGTCGTCGCGATCGCGGTTCCACAACGTTGAGCCGATGCGGTGCAGGGCCTCCGGCGCGGCGCGGCTGTAGGGCGTCTCCTCGACGATCTGCCACCAGCTGACGAAGGCTTCCTCGAGCCGGCCCTGGGCTAGCAGGGCGCGGCCGAGCAGATCGCGCAGCTGTGCCAGATCCTCGCCTTCGCTGTTGCGGGCGGCGCGCTGCGCCTCGCGCTCGGCGTCGGCGGCGTCGCCTTCGGCGAGCAGCAGCTTGACCTCGTCGACCGCCTCGCTGCCCTGCGGCACCAGCGACGGCATCTGCGCCCGCAACTTCCTCACTTCGTCTTTGGCGGTCTGCGCCGCCGCGGTGCCGGCACCGTCCTGGCGCGCGCTCTGGAAGCTGCGGTAGGCGCTGTCGGCGTCCCCCATGCGCAGGGCGATCCGTCCGAGGATCAGCTGGGCGGCGGCGCGGCTTTCGCGATGCTCCGACAGCTTGGCGCGCTCGAGCAGCGGCCGGGCCTGCTGGTCGAGGCCCTCTTGCTGCAGGATCTCGCCGAGACGCGCCGCGGAGCGGTCGGCGAGCACACTTTGCGAATAACGCGACAGCAGCGCGACGAAGGCGGCGCGGGCCCGCTTGGGCTGATTGAGCCGGGCAGCGAGCTCGCCGTTGAGGTAGAGCACGTAGTCTTCCAGCCCGGGGTAGCCGGCTTCGAGTAGGGCGCCGGCATAGGGCGCCGCCTGCTCGTTGTGGCGCTGCTGCATTTTCTCGAAGCCGAGCCGCAGCGCGTCGCGCCGCTGCGGCTCGCTGTCGAGCCGAACAGACTTGCCGCGGAACACCCCCGGTGCAGGCATGACGCTGCAGCCAAGAGCGAGAGCGATGAACGAGACGAAGAGGACGCGCCGCATCCGCGTTGGTTAACGCGAATCGTCGCGAAGCGGAACCAGGTGTGCGTCCCCTTTCCCAAAGGGCTGAGGCTTTCGCCGGCGAAAGCCTCAGCGCCGCAGGTGCGGGGATTTGTGCGCGTCGCCACGGCGCGACGCGCAGCCCACCTGCCGCGCTCTACCGAGCGCAGCTACACACCTGCCGCGCTCTCCCGAGCGCAGCTACCCACCTGCCGCGCTCTACCGAGCGCAGCTACACACCTGCCGCGCTCTACCGAGCGCAGCTACACACCTGCCGCGCTCTGCCGAGCGCAGCTACACACCTGCCGCGCTCTGCCGAGCGCAGCTACACACCTGCCGCGCTCTGCCGAGCGCAGCTACACACCTGCCGCGCTCTGCCGAGCGCAGCTACACACCTGCCGCGCTCTTACCGAGCGCAGCTACACACCTGCCGCGCTCTTACCGAGCGCAGCTACACACCTGCCGCGCTCTGCCGAGCGCAGCTACACACCTGCCGCGCTCTACCGAGCGCAGCTACACACCTGCCGCGCTCTGCCGAGCGCAGCTACACACCTGCCGCGCTCTGCCGAGCGCAGCTACACGGCGCCCGCAGGGGCGGGGGGGGTCTGCGCGCGAGTTGCCAGACGATAGGGATGTGGCTAGCACCTGACCATGCGCCATTTGCTGACTATCGCAGTGCTGCTGCTCACCGCCGCCGGCGCAGCAACAGCGCAACAGCGGAGATTCCTGGAGGGCGAAGTCCCGGCCGGACCCGAGACGCACTTCTTTCTGCCCTTCACCGTGCCCGAGGGGATTGCCGAGATCGAAGTGCTGCACTCCGATCTCTCGAGCGCCAACATCCTCGATTGGGGCCTCGATGACCCGAACGGCTTTCGCGGCTGGGGCGGCGGCAACAGCGAGCCGGCGATCGTCGGTATCGATGCCGCCTCGCGCAGCTATCTGCCTGGTCCGATTCCGGCGGGCACTTGGGAAGTCGTCGTCGGCAAGGCGAAGATCGCCGAGCAACCGGCGCGCTACGCTGTCGAAGTGATTCTGCGCGAGAATCCGCGGCTGCCGGCGCAGAGCGAGCGCCGCCCTTACGCGCATCCGCAGCCGCTGGCGCGCGAGGCGCGGTGGTACGCCGGCGATTTTCACGTCCACTCGCGCGAAAGCGGCGACGCCCGGCCGGCGATCGAAGAGGTTCTCCAATTTGCCGAAAGCCGCGGCTTGGACTTCGTCATGCTGTCCGAACACAACACCAACAGTCAGCTGTCGCTCTATGCCGCCGCGCAGGCGACGTCTGCCAATGTGCTGCTGCTGCCGGGCGTCGAGTTCACCACCTACGCCGGTCACGCCAACGGCATCGGCGCCACCGAGTGGGTCGATCACCGCATCGGTGTCCGCGGCGCGACCATCGCAGCCGCGGTCGAGGCCTTTCATCAGCAAGGTGCGTTGTTCTCGGTCAATCACCCGCGCCTGCGACTCGGCGACCAGTGCATCGGCTGCGCCTGGGACCATATGGTCGATCCAACGTTGATCGATGCCGTCGAAATCCGCACCGGCATCATTTCCGGAATGAGCTATTGGGAGCTGATCGCGGGCCAGGGCTCCCACGCGGCTGCGATCGGTGGCAGCGACGACCATCGCGCCGGCGTAATCAGCAGCCCGATCGACTCGCCGGTCGGCTCGCCGACGACGATGGTGTTTGCCGAAGAGCTCAGCGTCGAGGCCATTCTAGACGGCGTCCGCGAGGCCCGTACGGTGGTGAAGCTCGAAGGACCGGACGGTCCGATGATCGAGACCGAGGTCAGCGGCGAGCGGCGCGGCGATACCGTCTACGCCGACGTAGCGACGCTGCGTGCTACCGTCACCGGCGGCGCGGGTCTCAATCTGCGTCTTTTCAAGAATGGCGAAGTGCTGCAGACCACCGCCATCGACGCGGAGGTGTTCGTCCACCAGGTCGAGATCGCGGCACCGCTGCTCGGCGAGGATCGCTATCGCTTCGAGGTCGCCCGCAACACCGCGCCGGTCACCGTCGCCAGCTATATCTGGCTGCAGCCCGCCGATGCCCTGCCGCAATCGCCATCCTCGAACGGAGAGGACGGCTGCACCATGATCGAACCGCGCCGCTCCCCGTCGCTGCTGCTGCTGATGCTCGCTGTAGCTGCGCTCGGCAGAGCGCGGCGGCGCGGCGGTTTGGGGCGGATGTAGCTGCGCTCGGTAGAGCGCGGCGGCGCGGCGGTTTGGGCGGATGTAGCTGCGCTCGGCAGAGCGCGGCGGCGCGGCGGTTTGGGGCGGATGTAGCTGCGCTCGGTAGAGCGCGGCGGGCAGCCTCAGAAATCCCCGCGCCTGCGGCGCTGAGGCTTTCGCCGGCGAAAGCCTCAGCCCTTTGGGAAAGGCGGCGCTTAGGCGGCGCGGCTTATTTCTGCTGGGGCGCTGCTGCGGATCAGGTAGTCGAAGGCGCTGAGCGCCGCTTTGGCGCCGTCGCCGGCGGCGATGACGATTTGCTTGTACGGTACCGTGGTGACGTCGCCGGCGGCGAAAACGCCCGGGACGTTGGTGCGGCCGTGCGCGTCGACCAGGATCTCGCCCATCGGCGTCAGCTCGATCGTTCCCTTGAGCCAGCCGGTGTTGGGGAGCAGGCCGACCTGGACGAATACTCCCGCAACCTCGATGATGCGGAGCTCCTTGGTCGAGCGATCCTCGTAACCCAGCCCGGTGACATGCTTGCCGTCGCCGGTGATCTCGGTGGTTCGCGCATGGGTGAGGATGTCGACGTTGGTCATGCTGCGCAGCTTGCGCTGCAGGATGTCGTCGGCTTTCAGCTCGGGCATGAACTCGATCAGGGTGACGTGAGCGACGACGCCGGCGAGGTCGATCGCCGCTTCGACACCGGAGTTGCCGCCGCCGATCACCGCGACGCGTTTGCCCTTGAACAGAGGGCCGTCGCAGTGCGGGCAGTAGGTGACACCCTTGGTGCGGTACTCGGCTTCGCCAGGGATGTTCAGGTCGCGCCAGCGCGCGCCGGTGGCGAGGATCACGCTGCGCGCCGCCAGCGTGGCGCCGTTGTCGAGCTCGACCGCGATCGTCTCGCCCGGGGACAGGGCGCGAGCCCGCTGATGTTTGATCAGCTCGACCGGATACGAGGCGACGTGCGCCTCCATCGCGGCGGCGAGCTCCGGCCCTTGGGTTTCCTGCATCGAAATGTAGTTCTCGATCGCCAGCGTGTCGCGCACCTGGCCGCCGAAGCGCTCGGCGACGATGGCGGTGCGGATGCCCTTGCGCGCCGCGTAGATTGCCGCCGCGGCGCCCGCCGGTCCGCCGCCGACGATCAGCATGTCGTAGACACCCTTGTTGGCGAGCTGCTGCACCTGACGCTCGGCGGCGTGGCTGTCGATCTTGGTGAGGATCTCCTCGAGCTCCATCCGTCCCTGACCGAACAACTCGCCGTTGAGATAGACCGTCGGTACCGCCATCACCTGGCGATCTTCGACTTCCTGGCGAAACACCGCGCCCTCGATCGCCGTATGGGTCACGGCGCCGTTGCGTGCGGCGAGCAGGTTGAGGGCCTGGACCACGTCGGGACAGCTTTGACACGACTGCGAGAAGTACGTTTCGAAGTGGAACGGACCGTCGAGTGCCTCGACTTGCGCCAGTACCTCAGCGGTGACTTTCGGCGGATGTCCGCCGACATGCAGCAGCGCCAGCACCAGCGAGCCGAGCTCGTGACCGAGCGGCAGGCCGGCGAAGCGCAACCGCGGCGTCTCGCCGGGCAGGTGAATCGCAAACGAAGGCCGGCGCACCGCGCCGCCATCGTCGCCGTCGGCCTCGATCACCATCACTTGGGCGGATGCGCGCGCGATCTCAGCGATCAGCCCACGAACGGCAGCGGAGTCGGCGCTACCGTCGAGCCAAGCGGTGATCTGAATCGGCCGCTGCAGGCGTTCCAAATACCCCTTCAACTGATTCTTGATCGGATCATCCAACATACGTTCCATCCTTTAGGTGTGTAGCTGCGCTCGGTAGAGCGCGGCCAGGGTGCGCGGGTGTAGCTGCGCTCGGCAGAGCGCGGCGCAGGGTGCGCGGGTGTAGCTGCGCTCGGCAGAGCGCGGCGCAGGGTGCGCGGGTGTAGCTGCGCTCGGCAGAGCGCGGCGCAGGGGGCGCGGGTGTAGCTGCGCTCGGTAGAGCGCGGCCAGGGTGCGCGGGTGTAGCTGCGCTCGGCAGAGCGCGGCGCAGGGTGCGCGGGTGTAGCTGCGCTCGGCAGAGCGCGGCGCAGGGTGCGCGGGTG
>DASPMH010000196.1:0-3082 GCA_035627175.1 Terriglobales bacterium
GGCGGCCGTGCTGCCTACCAGCAGGGCTGGTCGCTGTGGACCCTGCCGGTGGAATCGGAGATTGCGATCGAGACCCGGCGCGACCACATCGACGTGGCTGTCCATCGCCAGGTGCAGCGCCGCCGCTTCTTCACGGTTACCGACGCTGCCGTCGAGGAGCAGTCGCTCGGCACCTACACCCGCCATCAGCTCGTCGGTTGGCGCGATCGGCTTCGCTTCGAGGTCGGCCTACGGGGCGATGTGTTTTTCTTCGACAGCCGCGACCGCTTGCGCGCTCAGGCATCGGACCCCGACTTCCAGGCGGTCGCCAATCACGGCAATCGTGTCGAATCGATCGTCAGTCCCAAGGCCAATCTGGTACTGACACCGCTGGCCGACACCGACGTGTACTTCAACTTCGGCACCGGCTTTCATTCGAACGATGCCCGCAGCGCGGTGCGCCAAGGCGATGGTCTGGTGCGCGCGATCGGCTACGAGGCAGGGGCGCGGACGCGTCAGCTAGAGCGGCTCGATCTTGCTGCCGCGCTGTGGTTGCTCGACCTGGAGAGCGAGCTGACCTTCTGCGGCGACTGCGGCGACATCGAGGGCGAGCTCGATGGCGCGGGAAACTTCGTCCCCGGCCCGAAATCCCGTCGCTGGGGCGTCGATTTCGAGGCGCGCTACCGTATCCTCGATTGGTTGCACGCCGACTTCGATCTGTCGTTCACGCAGGCGAAGTTCCGCCAGGGCGGCGGCGAGGTGCCGCTGGCGCCGCGGCTGTTGATCAACGGTGGACTGACGGCCGAGCTAGGCAATGGCTTTTCGGCGGCGCTGCGAGCCCGCTCGGTCGGTGACCGCCCGGCAAACGAGGATGACACCTTGACGGCGCAGGGCTACAGCGTCTTCGATCTGCTGGCGCAGTATCGCTGGCGCAACCTCGAGGCGCACCTCGGACTGTTCAACTTCACCGATGCCAACTGGCGCGAGGCGCAATTCGGCGACACTTCCTGCACCCGTGACGAGCTTGGCGCCGATCCGCGTTGCTCGGCCGAAGGTGGCGGCGATGGGATCGAGGATATCCACTTCACACCCGGCAATCCGATCGGGGCGCGCGGCGGTGTGACGGTGTACTTCTGAGGCAGCGCTAGAGGCGTGTAGCTGCCCTCGGGGTTATCCACCGTGGCCTCGGCGAAAGTCGAAGACGGCGGCAGGCTCTCGGCCCCGGGGCTGCCAATAAGCGGCTGCGACATCTTGCCTAGTGGCAATAAGCCGAGCGGATCCGTAAGATCGTGCGCTTGAGGAGCTGTTTCGCCATTTTCTCACTTTCGTTGACGTTGCTATCGGTGTCGGCCGGTGCCGCGCATGCATGTGTCGGCGCCCAATGCCTGCAGATCTGGTCGACCGCGCCGGGCGGTGGGGCACTGACACTCGAGTGGGACTTCGAGGTCAAGGTGCAGACGTTCGAGAGCTTCTGCACGCCGGACCGAGCCACCTGCCTCTACAGCACCATCGATCCCGGCTTTCAGGCACCGGTCGATGATGTCGCCGGCGATTCCTTCTATCGCCTCGGCGATGCCACCAGCGTCCGCGTGGAGCTGATCGCGACGGCGCCGGGACTGACGGTTGCGATCAACGGCCAGCGTCTCGAAGATGCGGGCGACACCGTCAACTTGGGCACGATGCCGGACGTGCACGTTCATCCGTCCTGGCAGATCCTCGTTCCGGGTGATCAACGCGGCGATTTCGATTTTTCCTTCCGTCTGATCACCGACTCGCCGGCGTATCAGGACTCCGATGTCATCACCGTTGTGGTCACCAACCACCAGCCTGCGCCGGAGCCGACGCCTACGAGGACTCCGGAGCCGTCCTGCGCGGGCGATTGCAATCGCGACGAGCAGGTGACGGTCGATGAGATTCTCACCGGGGTGAGTATCGCGCTGGGATCGATTTCGCTCGCCGAGTGCGAGGCCTTCGATGGCAACGGCGACGAGCAGGTCAGCGTCGACGAGCTGATCGGCGCCATCGACGCATCGCTGATCGGCTGCTTCGCGGTACGTCCGGTGACGCTAGCGGAAATACAAGAGACCATTTTCACCCCGAGTTGTGCCATCGAAACCTGTCACAACAGCGACAGCGCCACCGGCAATCTCATTTTGACCGCAGAGCTCGCCCGCGAGCAGCTGATCAGTGTCCTGCCCGATGCCGCGCCGGCCCGGGCCGCAGGCCTGTTGCGCGTTGCGCCAGGCAATCTGGAGCGCAGCTTTCTCTACTCGAAGCTGATCGGCCCGCGGCCCGGTCACGGCAGCCGCATGCCACTCAATGCTCCACCGCTCCCCGCGGCCCAGATCAAGCAAGTCGGCGACTGGATCCTAACCGGCGCCGAATGAATCTGCAGGTGTCGCCCCCTTTCCCAAAGGGCTGAGGCTTTCGCCGGCGAAAGCCTCAGCGCCGCAGGGGGATTTCTGCGAGTCACGGCACGTTGCAACTCGGCGGCGGTGCAGCTAACCGCTGCGGCATGTGGCAATCGCTTCGCATCGCTGCCGCCGCCGGAGCCGACATCACCTCTGCACTGGCGCGACTTCCGGGAGCCGGTAAGCCCGGTCGCAAACGAGTCAAGAAGGCCGTCAACCGGGTGTTTTCGCGTTTTGAACAGGCCGGTTTGCTGCCGCGTCTGCCCGCCTTCGACGAGAGCTACGCCGCCTATCCTGAGTTGCGCCGCTTCGAGCAAAGCTATGACGCCATCCGCGCCGAGTGCGAAGCGATTCTGCGACTGCGCGAACAACTGACCGATGTCTCCTCGCTCGGGGGCGACTATACCGCCGGCGGCATCCACACCATTCGCTGGAAGGCGTTCATGCTCAAGTCCGGCGAGATGATCGATCCCAATTGCGCCCTCGTTCCGCAGACGGCGGCTCTGGTCCGATCGATGCCCCAGGTTTGCAACGCCTTCTTCTCGATCCTCGAGCCGAACCAGTACATCAGCCCGCATTGGGGCTACTACAAGGGATTCGTGCGATTCCATCTCGGGGTGATCATCCCCGACGACAACGCCGGCGGGAAATGCTGGCTGCGGGTCAATGCCGGCGCGGACGACAATGCTCGG
>DASPMH010000197.1:0-2625 GCA_035627175.1 Terriglobales bacterium
AGCTCGCGCAGCATCGGCTTAGCGAAGGAATCGCCGACGATGGTGATCGTCGTCGGCTTGGTCCGCGCGACGGTTCGGAACAGCGCGGCGGCGTCGAAATGAGTCGGATCCTCCATCAGGATGACCGTGCCGCCGCCGAGCCAGGCGATGATCGCGGTGAACCAGCCGGTGCCGTGCATCAACGGCGGACCGATCAGAGTGCGCATGCGAATCGGCGGATTGGCGGCGAAGGCGCGGAATGCCTCCATATCCGGAGGTGGCGGGAACAGACCTCCTCCGGCGAGCCGGCGATAGAGATCGGCCTGGCGCCACATCACGCCCTTGGGCATGCCGGTGGTGCCACCGGTATAGAGGAAGAGAAGGTCGTCTGGCGAACGCTTCACCGCGAGCTGGTCGGCGCTGCGGGTGGCGACGTCCTCGTAGGCCTCAGCCGACGGTAAGCTGCCGAGGTCTGCCTTACCGTCGCCGACGACGAGCACCGCTCGCAGCTGCGGTAGACTCGGCGCTACCCGCGCCAGGATGGGCACGAACTCCTGATGGACGATCACCGCCTCGGCGTCGGCATTGTCGAGCAGATAGCGCAGCTCTTCTTCACGGTAGCGGTAGTTGACATTGACGGGGACCAGGGCCGCTTTCATCGCGGCGTAACAACCTTCCATGTAGGCAGGGTGATTGTAGGTGTAGACGGCAACCTTGCCGCCGTGGCTGACGCCGCATCGCTTCATCCAGGTGGCGACGTTGTTGGCGCGCTGTTCGACCTCCGCCCAGCGAAAGTGCCGGTCTCCTTGGATCAGGGCTTCCGCGTCGGCATTGATTTCCGCAACCGCATCGAGACAGTCAGCGAGGTTGAGCTCGATCATAGTTCTCTCTTCTCCTCAGAGCGCGCTCGTTACTCCGAAAGCGACGCGATCCGCAAACTGTTGCGGCAGGGCAATTGTTACTGGCGAGGTTCAGCAAAACTTTCCGCGCGCCTAATTAAATCGCGTGCTGCCGCTGCACTGGTCGGGCTTTTGTCGTGGCACATCGCCTGCTGTCAGAGCGGGTTCCGCAGACAAGCGAGGGGCTATGGATCAGGCGAATCAGCGAATGCAGGGGACGGATCTGATCAGTGCGAATGGCGCCGGCGCAACCGCGGCACCGGTGGTGCGGCACCTCAAGATGCCGCCGCTGATTCTCGTACCCGCCCAGTCGGCTCTTGCCCGAGAGACCGAAGTGGGTGAGCGCCGCGAGGGTACGGCGAAGGCGTAACTGGCGAATGTTGCTGCCGTCGGCAGACGGCGGCTAGATGAGCCGAGCCGCCGCGCTCTCCCGAGCGCAGCTACATGGTTCGCCGGGTTCGCCGTTTTCGTCCTCCGATGCATTGGTCGCGCAGGTCGCCGCGGCGACCTCGCGGGCCGCTACGCCGCGCTTGCTGAAGTAAAATTCCACCACCGGGGCGACGTCGAGCAGGTTGACGAACATCGGGTCGACCAGCAGCTCGATCAGCTCGCGGCGGCTCGCTCCGAGACAAACCTCGCCAGGTAAGCGGAGTTGGGTCCATGCCCCGGGGCCCGGCCCGCGCGCCGGATGACGTTGCGTCAGCACGTGCACGCCGCTGCGTGGCTCGAAGATCTGCCCGACGTTCCCCGGAAAGCGAGTCTGCAGAAAAGTCTCGAGCAGCCCGAGGACGTCCGGGTTACACCCGGCGTGATTGGATTCGTTCATCGCGCACCTCGCGCGGAACTCCGCTCCACTGCCGCCACGGCCCCTGTCCGCGATCGCTTCCTTCCCATCATCTGGTGGGTCGTGACAATCGGGCACAGACCGTAGGCGCTAGCCTACAACTCGAGGGGCTGGCCGGTTTGCGAGCCGATCCATACCTCGCCGCCCTCGAAATGCTCCTTCTTCCAGATCGGCACCACTTCTTTGAGGCGGTCGATGGCGAACTCGCAGGCTGCGAAGGCGGGTTTGCGATGCGCCGCGGCGACGGCGATCACCACACTCGCTTCGCCGAGCGGTACCGCTCCGACCCGATGCACGATGGCGATGCCGGCGATCTCCCATTGGTGCCGCGCGTTGGTGCCGATCTTGGTCATCTCGGCGATCGCCATGTCCGGATAGGCCTGGTACTCGAGCAAGGTCACCCGGCGGCCTTGGTTGTGCTCGCGGGTCGTGCCGATGAAGGTGACGATAGCGCCGGCGCTGGGGTGAGCGACTGCCGCGATCACCTCTTCGACGTCGATCGGCTCTTCGACGATAGCGAACATTCAGCCTCCACTGACCGGCGGGATCAGCGCCACCTCGTCGCCCTCAGCGAGCGCCGCGTCGCCGCGGACATACTCCTGGTTGAGGGCGAAGCGAAGCGACGCACGCAGCGGCGCCAGCTGCGGCATCCGCTCGATTAATTGGGCCCACAGCTCGTCGAGACTCGCGCCGCGCTTGATGCTGACCTCGAGCTGCTCGCAACCGGCGCACTCGCGCAGCTGCGCGAAGAACAACACCCGAACCGCAATCATCAGGTGCGGACCAAGCCGACGGCGTGGCCGATCTGCGGCAGGATCAGTTTACGCAGGCCGAGCTCGACCGCCTTGGTCGAACCCGGTAGCGAGAAGATGATGCGCTTTCCGGCAACTCCCGCGGTGGCGC
>DASPMH010000198.1:0-4119 GCA_035627175.1 Terriglobales bacterium
AGGCACCGCGGCCAGCTTCGGCACCTTCACCTACGCCAGCGAGGACGCCAACGCCGCCAAGAGCACCGCGCTGCTCGGCGCCGAAGTCTTCCCCGAGCCGCGCACCGAGGGCGATCCGGCCTACGATCCGGCACTGTCGGTGCACCGCTTCAACCACTTCTTTCCGTGGGAGATCAATCAGGACGGCACCGCCGAAGAGACGCTCAACCACATCGGCCGGCACGAGCTCGGCGGCAGCTATACCGACGGCAGCTTCAAGAACGATCCCAACCTGAGCTACTACGTCTCGCCCAGCTTGCACGCCAATCAGCTGCAAATCGCCGGCTCGGCGGGGCTGTTCCACTTCCGCGAAGATCCCGCCAACCTCGGCGAGTTCGTCACCACCTACGCCGGTGAATTCGGCACCGCCTCCGGCGGGACGCTGATGCGCCTGACCGCAGCTCCGGGTTTGAACGCCGACAGCATGGTGCTGACCGCTCTGACGCCGACCGACCAGGATCTGGTGCCGGAACAGACCGGATATTTCCGCAACCCGCTGCCGATGTCCGACGGAACCTTGATCGCGGTCCACACCCCCGCGACCGGGCAGATCACCAACCTCGGTACGGTCAATTCGCCCAACTGGTCCTACGACTACCGCCTCAAGAAATTGTCGCTGCAGGGGGAGTACTATGTTCCTATCGCCAACCTGACGGCGGGCATCGCCAAGAACGTCAGCCAGTGGACGCCCGATGAGCTGGCTACCTACGGCGGACCGATGTGGGAGCTGTACCCAGTCGAGGTGATGCCGCGGCCGGTGCCGGTGGCGCGCACCTCCGTTCTTCCGTCGGTCGAAGCAGGCGTCTTCGCCGCGGAGGGGGTCGATCCGGAACAGTTCCGTGAATTCCTGCGCGACAATGGTTTAGCGTTGATCGTCAGCCGCAACGTCACTCAGCGCGATCGGGCCGACAAGCAGCAGCCGTTCAACCTGCAGGTCCCCGGCGGCGTTTCTTCGATCGCCAAGAGCGGCCAAGTCTATCAGGTCGCCCACATGCAGATCTTCCAGGCCGACGCCTTGCGCGGCAAGGGCGGTGCGGCGAATCCGCAACCGGGGCGGCGATTGCTGGCTCGGCCGATGCACCAGCCGGGGGTATCGCAATCGCCCAGCTCGCCGGAGGGCGGTGTCATGATCGCGGCCGACGGTTCGGTCGCGGCATTGGTGCCGGCGCAGCGGGCACTGACGTGGCAGCTGACGGACAGCAACGGCACCGGCATCGTCCGCGAGCGCAACTGGATCAGCTTCCAGGCCGGTGAGATCCGCGTCTGCACCAGCTGTCACGGCATCAACACCCTGAGCCAGACCGGCCACCCGGAGCCGACGAACCCGCCGCAAGCGCTGCACGACTTGCTGGTCAGTTGGAAGCTCGAGAACGGCGCGGCGGATACGCCGACGCCGGCACCGACCGACACCCCGCAGAACACACCGACGGCCACCGCCACCGCAACGGCCAGCGCCAGTGCAACCGCAACCGACACGGCGACCGAGACGGTGACACCGACGAGCACGGAGACCGAGACGCCGGTGCCTAGCGAGACCGACACGCTACCGGCCCAGACCCCGGTACCGACCGAGGAGCCGCCGACGGTCGGTACCTGCGAGAGCGGACTGACGCTGCGCAACCATAGGCTGCACGCCATCGGCGGCATGTCGCGCCTGATGCTGCGGGCGGCACTGGTGTTACCGAAGCCGTGGCAGGAGGTCGATCCGGCGAGCTTCGGCATACGCCTGACGGTGCCGGGTATGTTCGACGTCGAGGTGCCGGGCGGAGAAGGATGGAGCACCGCCGCTAATGGCGCGCGCTGGTCGTACTCGAATCCTGACGGTGCCGGCGGTGTGAAACGAATCGATGTGCTCGATCGCTCGCAACGCGAAGACGGATTGCTGATGGTGGTGATGAAGATGGCCGAGGGCTTTGTGATGGTGGCACCGCAGCCGCTCGAGCTGACGATACGCCTCGGGGACGCGGGCGAATGCGCTGTCGGCCAATGGCATGGACCCGCCGGGGCGAAGCCCCGCTGTCGTGGCCGAGGTGGAAAGCTGGCTTGCCGGTAATTGCCGGCACCGCTAGGGCGGGGAGGGTAGCTAAGCTACCTCCCCGCGTCTGACGGGTTTTGGTTCAACCGATTGGCGGGCTGGATCCGCCGGTGAGCAGCGAGACCACCAGAAAGATGACGGCCACGGCCACGAATAGATAGCCGATCTGAGCCGACATTCCGGCGACCCCGCGCATGCCCAGCACCATCGCGATCAACGCGACTACGAAGAAGACTATCGCGTAGTGAAGCATGACTGTCTCCTACTGGGTTGGTCGGTTCCGGTCAGTGATATCGCTTCTCACCGGTTACCGCGCGTTTCACCTTATCGACGGCAGCATTGGCAGTCTCTTTGACCCTGCCGGCCGCCTGATCGATCTTGCCTTCCTGCTTGAGTGATTTGTCGTTGGTCAGAGCACCGGCCGCTTCTTTGACGCGCCCCTTGGCTTGATCTGCTTTCCCAGCCATTTCATCTCCTCCTTCGCGGCTTTGCCGCGTACGTACACAGCGCAACGCAAGCCCCGGGCCAGCTGCGACGCTTTGGTTGGGTAGGACGAATCGCGGTTGGGCGGGGAGCGAGGATTTACAAAAATGCAGCGTGGAGACAGGAGGACAGGATTAAGAGGACAGGAGGACAGGATTAAGAGGCCAGGAGGACAGGATTAAGAGGACAGGAGGACAGGAGGACAGGATAAGAGGACAGGAGGACAGGATTGAGAGAGGCCAGGAGGACAGGAAATTTGAGGAACGATTTGTTCCTCGGTTTTCATGTCCTCCTGTGACGGCGGCTAGGGGACGTAGTATTGACCCAGCAAGAGCAGCATCTCATCTTCGGTGGTGACGCCGCCGACGAGGGGACAGGCATCACAGCTGCCGTCGCCGGAGCCACTGGCGGTATCGCAGGATCGATCGCGGGTAACCGGGCTGCGGCCGGTGCAGGCCTCGCCGACTTTGCCCGCGGCGCACCTCTGCGCGTCTTCGTCGCAAGGCCCGCCGATGCCGGGGAAATTGACCGGTGGCGAAGGCGAGAACGAAGCGAGCTTGACCTTGCTCGGGTCGGTGAAGCCATTGTCGTAGAGGGCACAGAACGTCAGAGTCCGCTCGTCGCGCCGCTGGGCTCCGCCACCGCGTGGCATCACCAGCTCCGGCTCGAAGCGCAGCACCACCGGGTCGTTATAGATGGTGCTGACATAGAGCAGGCTCTCTTCCGGATCGCGCTCCTGCGGCGGCGGTACGCCCTGCAGCGCCGCCGTCACCGCGACGATCACTTCATCGACGGTGACGCTGCGGTCGGAGTTGCCATCGACCTCGCGGCAGTCGCTGTACTTGCCGCGTCCGAGCGCGAGATTGACGCCCGCTAGCAGCTCGTCGACGGTGACGTCGCCGTTGCCGTCGCAATCGCCGACGCGCGGCCGCACCAGCGAGACGCAGCGGGCCCCCTGACAGACGTCGCGGCTGTCGAAGTCGTAGCCCATCGGCGAACACGCCTGGCCGGCGGCCGGTCCGTTCTCGCAGCGGAAAGCACCCATGAAGGTGCGCCAGCGCTTCATGCGCTGGTGGCCATGCGAGCTGAGCTCGAACAGATGAGCGTTGGCGGGAAGCACCTCGAAGCTGCACGGTTCGTCGGTGCTGAACGCCGGAGCCCGCATCTTGAAGATCTCCGCGGCATTGAAGATCTGGACTACCGGGATGCCTTGTTCCTCGGGCGGAGCGAACTCGAAGTTGAGCCAGGCGTCGAGCTTGCCGCGCTGCTCGGTAAGATTGAAGGCGTGCGAGTTCCACAGCACCACGCCCTTGAGCGGCGCTTCGCGGTAGACGTTGGGGGCGAACTCAAAGGTGGCGGCGGTTTTCTGAATGCCGCTGAGCGGCGCGGTCTGCAGACCGACGCCGGCATCGCCCGGACCGAAGCCGATACAGGCGACGCTGTTGACTGGATCGGTGCCGCAAATTCCTTCCGCGCCGCAGAAATCGAGATCGATCGGATCGCAGGGCTCGCCGTCGCGCTCGCCCGCATGGCAGGTGAAGGTGCCCCAGCTCGGGCTGCTC
>DASPMH010000199.1:0-3109 GCA_035627175.1 Terriglobales bacterium
TGCCGTCGCTGTCGCGGTGGGAGTGACTGTCGGCGCGACGGTTGGCGGCACCACGCCGCAGCTCAGATTTGCCGTGCCGTCATCGAAGGAGTCGCAGTCCGTAGCGAGCTGGTTCATGCCGTTGATCGTCTGGCAGGCCCGGCAACGAGCAAGCTGGTCGAGACAGTCGGCCAGACCCGCGCCGCTGCTATCGCTGCAGGCCCCGGGGAACGATCCAGCGACAACTCCTTTGTCGTCGCAGCTCTTGATGATCGCCTTGGCCAGCTTGCCGACCGAACCGTCGAGCGTTTCCCCCGGCACCGACAGCTGGGCGAGGGATCCAGACGTACCAGCGTCGGTAAGACACTTGGACAGATCCGAGGCGCCGATTGCTGTCGAGAGGATATTCTTCTCGCACTTCACCACTGTCTTGAGCAGCAACGCCGCGTGCTTGTCGATCTGCTTCCAGATCTGCTGTTGGCACTTGCACCGGTCACGCTGGGATTCGCAGTGGACGGCCGCGGTGTCGAGATCGGCACCGAACACATCGGAAAAGAGAGCGAGGGAGCCCTGCATCGCCGCCGTGGCGGCTGCACTCCCGCCGGAGTAGCCGAACGACGGGGTGTCGGCACAGCGTTCGGCATCGTCGAGAACTGCCTTGGCGACCTTTTTGGCGATGCGTTGCTTTGGGTCGGCAGTCAGGCACGCTTGCGCGGCGCCGCTCGATGCTTCGCTGCCGGCGGCTTTGAGACATCCGGAGCTCGCTTTGCCCTGAGCTTTGGCGACGGCGGCACCGTCCTTGTTGAGCGTGCCGACGCATTTCTGCTGCGCCTCGTTCAGTTGCGCCTGCGCACTGCCGAGCACCGACAGGAACGCCGCCGCTGCCAGCAGAGTGGGAATACGTTTGGTTGTGTTCATGGTCGACCCGTTAGCGTGGCGGCGCCAAGCGATCTCAAAAGTTTCGCAAAAGTTTCGTAAAAGAATGCGCCCGACCCTCGAATCTTTGGGCCGCGCTGCCGGTCGCGGGCGATGATGCGCGCAGAAAAATTCCGACGACGAGGCCGAGGCCGAGGGCGACGACGATTGGTAGACCATCGCCCTCATCGTCGTTCTCGGTTTTCTCGAGATAAAGGCGCGCCCGGAGAGATTCGAACTCCCGACCTACTGGTTCGAAGTCCGAAAAGTGCCAGTTTGGACCAGTTTCGCTGAATACGCCGGAGAGCGCTCTAGCCCTTGGGAGACAAGGGTTTCCGCGCTTTTTTGAGGCGTGTTGAGAGCACGGCCGTTTTGGGCAGTTTGGCGGAGTTGGCACACAAACGGCACACAGATTCGGTGGCAGAGAAAGATCCGTAAGTACGCAACTTGCGTACAGCTAAGATCGGGGTAAGATGACCTCGATCATGGAGTTCGTTTTCGTCGAATTGCCCGCCTTCGCACGCCATCGAGCTGCCTACCTCGACGACGAGGGCTTCCGTGAGCTCCAACGCCAGCTGATGCACAACCCCGCCGCCGGTCGCGTGATCGAGGGCACCGGGGGATTGCGCAAAATACGCTTCGCCGACAAGCGACGCGGCAAGGGCAAGCGAGGCGGCCTGCGGGTGATCTACTTCTGGTGGGATTCCGGGATGCAATTCTGGCTGTTCACACTCTACGACAAAGACGAGATGGACGATCTGACCGCGCCGCAGCGTCAGGCATTGCGAGCGTTACTCAAGATCGAATTGGATTCGAGGAGGACAACATGAAGGCAACGGCAACAGCCAAGCGCCGCCCGAAGCGCGACATCTTTGCAGAGCTGACCGAGGGAATGGAGGCGCTCGCACAGGCGAGAACCGGGAAACGCACGCTGCGTACCCATACCGTGAAATTCCGACCCGCCCCGGAGGTATCGCCAGAGGAACTGTTGCGAGTTCGCAAACGCCTGAACCTCTCGCAAGGGCTATTCGCCGCCTATCTGCGCACCAACGTCCGCACGCTCGAGAACTGGGAACAAGGGCGGGCCAAGCCGAATGCTCAGGCCGCGCTGCTCATCCAGCTGGTCAAACGACACCCGGACACGATCGAGCGACTCGCCAGGATCTGATCCGATCTTGCTGACGCGTCAGGCGGCATTTGCCGGCTCGAACCTTATCTGCCATTGCCTCGGCCAGCATGGATTTCGTTGCGTACTCGCAGACCACCGATCGCGAGGCGATGGCCGCGGCACATCGGCGGCACGAGAGCAGCATCCGCGAGTTGAGCCAGCTTGGTTTCGTTCCGGCTGGGATACTGACGGAGACGACACCGCCACTCGGCGCGATCATGCACTTGATCACTCTGCCGATGCAGTTGCTGGCGCGCGAGGTCGTTCGTATCGACGGCACTCTGCGGATGGTCATCCACCAGCCATGGATGGTTCACGCATCGTCAGGAACTCACGCGATCATGTTCGGCAGGGGAGTAAAACTGTACACCCGCTGCAGCGATGGCCGTGGAGTTGTGACGGCGAATTTCGCCGCCGCATCGTCAGTTCCCCAGCGCTCGCGCCTGGACAAACAGGGCAAGACCATGTCCATCCCAGCCCTATGGTTAGAGCACTGCAACAGGGTGACAACGATCACCGCCGGCGGGATCGCCGTCGACGCTCAGGTCGGCTTCGCCGACATCGTAGAGCTCACCCGACGAGAAGATCCTGCGGGTGCTACGATGTGGCTGACCCTGCTAGTTCAGACTGCGATGGGAGTAGGACTGTTGTTCTACCTTGGGCGGTGGATCGTGCAGCTCGGCCGATAGCCTGGCTCTCTTCGCGCCTGAAAGAGCCGAGCGTCCTCGAGGCCTGGTGGTTGAAGGACGACCACCGCAGCGTGCGAGCCCGTCTCGAAGCGAACATCCAGTCGCTCGACACGGTCTTACCAATACGGTCGCCTGCACGGCGCGGTGCGGCTGTGCTCGAGCGGACTGGAAACCCAGCTACCGGTGCCATGGGTCGATCGTGACGAACCGCGCCTGCACGGCCCTGATCGAGGCGGCAAAGGAGATCGGAGAATCGTTGGAGGTGGTGATCGGCAGCGCGCCGAACTGGCACGACCCGTGGACGCGGGCCGAGCGGGCGCACGTCGAATGCGGCCGCAACGCCTGGGAGCGCTGGCTG
>DASPMH010000200.1:0-3192 GCA_035627175.1 Terriglobales bacterium
CTCTCGGCGAATTGCTCGACCGCCGGCAGCAGCCAGCGCAGGTTGAAGGCGACGCCTTCCATCACCGCCCGCAGCAGATGAGTGCGCGTCGTCGACAGCGACACATTGAGAAAGCCGCCGCGCATATGTGGGTTGCCGCTCGGTGCCCCCGATCCCGCGAGCCACGGTAAGAACAGCGCCCCCTCGCTGCCCGGAGCTACGGCAGCGACCGCGGCCTCCACTCCGGCGAAAGGATCGTCACAACCATGGTCCGCCAGGCCATCGCTAGCGAAGGCGATGTTGCGCAGGAAGTGGTCGAGGGTCTTGGCGCCGAGGCCGTTCTCCGCCATCGCCAGGTAACGACCAGGGATCGGGCTGGGCATTGAGACGATCTCGTTCTCGAAATCGGAGCGCTTGCCGGCGACATGCGCGAGTACCTGGCCGGTGGTGCCGATGTTGACACCGCCCTGAGCGCCGAGGAAAGTTCCGGCGCCGACAGATACCGCCTGAGTATCGTTGACGCCGGAGAAAATCGTGGTCTCCGGCCGCAGCCCGAGCTGCTCGGCAAGCTCTTGCCGCAGGGTACCGACGATAGAGTTGATCGGCACCAGGTCCGGCAACTTGTCCCGATCGATAGCGGCGAGCTCGAGTAAGCGCGGATGGTACGCCGGCGCACTGAGATCGCGGTTGTCGGTCAGCAGTAACGGGAAGGCGGTGCACAGGTTGGCGACGCACGCGCCGCTCAAGCGCGCGGTGACGTAGTCGACCGGCTCGAGCAGCTTGGCGGTGCGCTCGTAGAGCGCCGGCTGGTCGTGCTGCAGATAGAGCATGTGCGACAGCGAGTCGTTGCCCGCCGGCAGCGGCACCAGGCCGTGGATGTCGGCCCAGATCGAGAACGCCTCGGGATGCTGCTGATAGAGCTTGCGAGCATACGGTGCGCCGCGGCGATCCATCCACAGGATCAATGGCCCCGTAGGCCGCGCCTCGGCATCGACAGGAACGATGGAGAAATATTGGCTGGCGCAGGTGATGCCGGCGATGTCGTAGGCGGGCACCGCGGCCGCTCGGCACACCGCAGCGATCGCATCGAGGATGGCGCGCCAGATCTCTTCGGCATCCTGCTCGGCGCCGTCCGCGCCGACGGTGCGGGTCGCCACCGCCCGCGTCGCACTCGCGGCAATCGCGCCGCCGTCGCTGACCAGCGCCACCTTCGGCCCACTCGACCCGAGATCGATCGCAAGCAAATGCACACGGCCTTATCGCCACCCCCCAACCCCAGGTCAATCAGGTCCGGTCCCCCCTCCTTTCTAGAGACTGTCGATAAATGCTTGCAGACCGCGATCGGAGCCCACCACCGGTGTGGCAACCCCATCGGCCTCATTCATCGGCAGTCCAAGGAGAGGGCTAGCGAGGGGCAAGGTGCGCTGCCCCCTCCCTCACCCGCCCCCGTTCGCAGAAGTGCTCACGGGGGCGGGGACCGGATGGCGGTCGTGTTGCCCCTGCTCTCTGCTCCGTGTTAGTCGGCCGGCATGCTCCGCTACGCCCCGGCAGCGCTGGCGTTGATCCTGGCCACCGCCGCGGCCGCCCAGATTCCACGCGAGGCGCCCGGCGCGGTCGAGAAGCTCGCCGCGCCGAGCGCGCATTGGGTTTGGGTCTCGGACCTGGTGCTCGAACGCGCCGCCCTGCTCGATCTCGACTCCGGCCGCTTTCTCGGCCTGGTCAACGGCGGCTACGGTGCGATCGCGCCGCTCTTTCCCAGGAATCGCCCCGAGCTCTACCTGCCGACGACCTACTTCTCCAAGCGCACCCGCGGCGAACGCAGCGATTGGCTCGAGATCTACGATCTGGCCACGCTTTCTCCGACCGCCGAGATCGCCATGCCGGCACGGCGCGCCATCGACGCCGTGCCGATGGCCCACTCGGCTCTCTCCGACGACGATCGCTTCGTCGCCGTCTTCAATTGGACCCCGCGGACGTCGCTCAGCATCGTCGACGTCGTCGAGCGTCGCTTCGCCGCCGAGATCGAGATTCCCGGCTGCAGCTTGGTCTACGCCGCCGGCCCCCGGCGCTTCTTCTCACTGTGCGCCGACGGCACAGCCCTGGTGGTGACTCTCGACGACCGCGGCCAGGAGCTGAAGAAGGAACGCACCGCACCCTTCTTCGACCCCAAGGTCGATCCGATTACCGAGAAGGGTGTCCGCCACGGTCAGCTATGGTCTTTCGCTTCCTTCGACGGCTGGCTGTACTCGATCGACGTCACCGCAGAATCGCTTGCCTTCGGTGAGAAGTGGTCGCTGATTTCAGCCGACGAGCGCGAGGACAACTGGCGCATCGGTGGCTGGCAGCACCTTGCGGTGCATGTGCCCACCGCGACCTTGTACTCGCTGGTACACCGCGGTGGACCCGACAGCCACAAGGATCCCAGCGAGGAAGTCTGGGTCTATGATCTGCGCCGGCGCGAGCGCCGTACGCGTATCGAGCTGCGCAATCCCGGAGTGACGATCTACGGCTTCCCGCTCGGTTTCGGCGAGAGCTGGCCGACGCCCTTCAACTGGATGAGCGACTGGATGATCGCGACGCTGGCGCCGGCCGAGGTCAGTCACGTGCAAGTGACCCAGGACGATCAGCCGCGCCTGATCACCGCATCGCAGTATTCGGGTTCCCTCGGGATCTACGACGCCAAGAGCGGCGATTGGCTCGGGCGAGTGCAGCCCACCGGCTGGACGACCGATCTGGTGCTGGCGCCCCATGGTGGCACGGCTCGATGAGTCTCGATCCGGCCGTCGCCCTGACCGTCCGATATGGACTGACATTGCTGCTCGCCGCAGCCGCGACCCACAAGCTGGCGCAACCTGCCCTCTTTCGTGCCACGGTCGCGGAATACCAGTTGCTCCCGCCGGCGTGGGTTGCTGTCGCTGCGAGCCTGATCGTCGCCGCCGAGGTCGCCCTGCTGTTGCTTCTGCTTACGGGCTCGACACCGCGGCTGACGTCCTTCGGACTGGTGCTGATATTGGCGTTGTACAGCAGTGCGATCGCCGTCAACCTGGCGCGCGGCCGCAGCGCCATCGCCTGCGGCTGCATCGGCGGCGCGAGCGCGGCTCTCAGCTCGGCTTTGTTGTGGCGCAACCTCGGTTTCGCAGTTGCAGCGCTGATGCTTCAGCTGCCGGAGCAGGACCGCCCGCTGGTCTGGCTCGATTGGCTGACCGTGACCGC
>DASPMH010000201.1:0-3037 GCA_035627175.1 Terriglobales bacterium
CACCAGCTGCACGCCTGGATGCCGGCGGCGCAGCTGGCCAGTCAGCCGGTCGAGGTGCTCGCCGGGGAGATCACCAACGTCGAGCTGACCTTGCAGCAGACCGAGAGGATCGCCCCACACAAGCGCAAAGACGGCGGCGAGTACCCGGAGCCGGGTGCTTACTGAGCCGCGATCGGCGGCCGATGCGTCTTAGCTTCCGCTTCAAGATCTTCGTCACCCTCGGTGCCGTCGTCTGTATTGCGATCGCGCTGGTGTTGACCATGGCGCAAGCGCTCGCGCTGCGACGCTTTCGCGCCGATTTCCAGGATCGCTTCGATCGCACCGTCACGGCCTTTCGCAGCCTGCAGCAGCTGCGCCAGGAATTCGTCTCCGACGAAGTGACCTCGCTGACTCGCAGCAACGCCCAGTTCCGGACCATCTTGTCGACCGCGTCGATCGCCGGCGGTATCGCCGGCGGCGGCGAGGGCGACGACGCGGCACTGGCGGACGCCAACTTGCGGCTCAACTCGCTGGTGTCGGGCTTGGTGCTGCACGAGAAGAGCGATGTCTTCGTCGTCGTCAGCGCCGCCGGCCGGCTACTCTACAGCAAGGTCGCCCCGCAGCAGTGGGGCAGCGACTTGAGCCTGCTGCCGATTCTGCAGGCGATCGCCGAAGATGGCCGAGCGGTGGCAATCTGGCAGGCTCCCGTCGATCCGGCGCCGCCGGCGCGCCTCGCTCCGGCAGACGACTTTGGAGCTCTCTACGAAGTCGTCGGCGAGGCGGTAACCTTCGCCGACGAGTGGCACGGCACGGTGCTGACCGGCACCCGTCTAAGCCGGCGTGCCCTCGAGGAGATTCGCGCCGTCTCCGGCGTCGACATCGCCGCCTACAGCCATGGCAAACTGATCCTGGCGACATTGCCGGCGGGGTTGCTGGCGGCGACGCAAAGCCGGGTTTCCGAGCCGCGCTGGCATGCCGGTCCGGCCGGGGCGGACGAGTGGAGCTTGGGCGGCCGGCGCTTTCTCGCCGCGCGCGCCGATATCATTCCCGGACCGGCGCGTTCCGACCCCTCCTTCGTTTTGCTCCAGCCCCTCGATGCAGAGTCGCAATTCCTGCGCAGCTTGCGCCTGTTGTTGCTCCTTGCCGGAGCGGGCTCGCTCGCGATTGCGGTCGGGGCGAGTTACGGTCTCGCCAGCGGCATCACCCGGCCGGTGGCGACGCTGCACCGCGCCGTGCAGCGGGTTGCCCGCGGCGATCTCGCTACCCGCGTCGAGATCCGCAGCGGCGACGAGCTTGCTGAGCTCGGCAGCTCCTTCAATGACATGGTCGCGGGGCTGCGCGAACGCGATCTCCTGCGTCGTACCTTCGACCGCTATGTCTCCAAAGGCGTTGCCGCCGAGATCTTGCGCGATCCGACGGCGGCGCAGGTGGCAGGCGCGCGGCGGCAGTTGACCCTGTTCTTCATCGACATCGGCGGTTTCACCAGCTTTTCGGAGACGCTGCCGCCCGAGCGCGTCGTCGGTCATCTCAACCAGTATCTCGCCATCGTCTGCGAGGTGATCCTGGCGCTCGACGGCACGGTCAGCCAGTTTCAGGGTGACGGCGTCGTCGCTTTCTGGGGCGCGCCGCTGATGCAGCCCGATCACGCGCTGCGCGCGGCGCGGGCGGCGCTGCGTTGTCGCGGTCGCCTCAACCAACTGCAGCAGGAATGGGCGAACAGCGGAGTGACCGTGCAGCGCTTCCGCATGGGGTTGCACAGTGGTGAGGTGGTCGTGGGCGAGATCGGCACCAGCGAGCGAGGCGCCTACACCGTCATCGGCGATGCCGCCAATCTCGCCAGCCGATTGGAAGGAATGAACAAGGTCTACGGCACCGATATCTTATGCTCGGAGGAGACGGTGCGCGCTGCCGGCGGCGCGGTCGTCGCGCGCCAGGTCGACTGGGTGCGGGTCGTCGGCCGCCGGGCGCCGGTTACCATCTATGAGCTGCTCGCCGAGGCCGACGCAGCATTTCGCTGCGAATGGCTCGGCGACTATGACTCGGCTTTGGCAGCCTACCGCAAGCGCGAGTGGCAAGCCGCGGCCGAAGGCTTCGATCGAGTGCTTCGGTCGCGGCCTGGCGATCGCGTCGCGGCAACCATGGCCGCCCGGGTCGAGTCGTTTTTACGCCAGCCGCCGCCGCTCGATTGGGATGGTGTCTACGACGCCACCGCCAAGTGAGACGCAATCGCGACGGCGGCGCCAGAGGGTGCGTCAGGCAGCGCGCGGTTGCGACACCTCGCGGACGACTTCGCCGACCTGCTTGGGGGAATGTACCTGGGCCAGATCGGCTTGAGCGACGATGCCGCAGATCTCGCCCTTGTCGTCGACCACGACGATCCGGCGCAGCTGGTGCTCTTCCATCAGCGTGCAGCAGCGGTCGACGGTCATCTCCTGGGTGACCGTGATGCACGGTGACGACATACAGTCGGCGGCGCTCATCTCGAGCGGGTTGAGCCCCTGCGCCAGAGCGCGGCAGACGATGTCGCGGTCGGTGACCACGCCGACAGGAACCTTCGCGCCGCGCTCGACGACCGGGATCTCACCGCAGTCGTAATCGACCATCATCTGCGCCACCTGCTGCAAGCTCGTTTCGGGATGACAGCAAGCGGGATCGGGAGTCATGATCTGAATGATTTTCATGGCGGTCCTCCTGGGAAAGAATCTCCCCCGCCAGGTAGCAAGCGGACCGTGTGCCACGATAGCAGGGCAACCCGGCGGCCCCGCCGCGCTGCCGCCGATTGCACAATTTCCCGGAAGCGGCCGTTCAGTCCTTGGTATTGCGCGTCGTATCGGTGCGGTACCAGCCGAAGAATAAAATCTGACGATGGCGGGCGTAGGTGGTGGCACGCGCCGGCCCACTGTGATGCACCAAGCCACCGCTGGCAGCATCGCTGACGGCGATCTCGATCTTGGCGAAACCGTCCTGCTCCTGAGCTTTGTACAGCACCAACTCCGGCACCGACACCGGCAAGAGGATGCTCTGAATCTGAGGAATACCGAGAAAGCTCTCCTTCGAA
>DASPMH010000202.1:0-5043 GCA_035627175.1 Terriglobales bacterium
TCATCACCTTCTTGGTCTGCTGGAACTGCTTCAGAAACTTGTTGACCTCGGCGACCGTCGTGCCCGCCCCCTTGGCGATGCGCTGGCGCCGGCTGCCGTTGAGAATCAGATGATTGTTGCGCTCCTGCTTGGTCATCGAGGAGATGATCGCCTCGATCCGCTTGAGCTCGTCCTCCGCCGAATCCATGTCGACGCCTTTGATCAGCTTCTTCATCCCCGGGATCATCGCCATCAGATCGCCCATCGAGCCCATCTTGCGCAGGACTCCGATCTGCTCGCGGAAATCTTCGAGGGTGAACTCGTTGCGCCGCATCTTCTGCTGCAGCGCCAGCGCCTGCTTCTGATCGTAGGCCTTCTGCGCCTTCTCGATCAGAGTCAGCATGTCGCCCATGCCGAGGATTCGCTGCGCCATGCGGTCGGGATGGAACGGCTCCAAGGCGTCGAGCTTCTCGCCCATGCCGGCGAACAGGATCGGCGCGCCGCTGACCGCCCGCACCGACAGCGCCGCGCCGCCGCGCGCATCGCCGTCGAGCTTGGTCAGGATCACCCCGGTCAGACCGATGCGCTCGTGGAAGCCCCGGGCGACGTTGACCGCGTCCTGGCCGGTCATCGCATCGACGACCAGCAACACCGCGTGCGGTTGAATCGCCTGCTTCAACCGCTCGAGCTCGACCATCAGCTCTTCGTTGACCTGCAAGCGGCCGGCGGTGTCGATCAGCACCACGTCATGGCCATGGTTCTTGGCGAAGGTCATCGCCTCGCGACTGATCGCGATCGGGTCGCCTCCCGGCTGTGAGGGATGTACCGGGCAATCGACCTGCGCCGCCAGCGTGTTGAGCTGCTCGATCGCGGCCGGCCGGTAGACGTCGGCGGGAACCAGGTACGGCGTCCGCTTGAGATCCTGCTTGAGGATGCGGGCGAGCTTGCCGACAGTGGTGGTCTTACCGGCGCCGTTGAGACCGATCACCAGCACCGGTACCGGCGGCGCGGCCGAGAGATCGAGCGGGCGGACCTTGCCACCCATCAGCTCGGTCAGCTCGGCAAAGACGATCTTGATGAACTGCTGCTCCGGGGTGAGGCTGGCGAGCACTTCCTGGCCGAGCGCCTGCTTCTTGACCCGCTCGGTGAAGTCCTGCGCCACCTGAAAGTTGACGTCGGCTTCGAGCAAGGCCATGCGCACATCGCGGACCGCGTCCTCGATATTGCGCTCGGTGATCTTACCGACGCCGCGCAACTTGCGGATCGTCTGATCGAGCCTGTCACTGAGTGATTCGAACATTTGGGGAGTATGCCGGAGCAGCGAAAGCGGGGGAACGTATCGGATCGGCAGCGCCATTGTCAAAGCCCTGCGCCCCTTTTTCGGGCCTTTCCCAAAGGCCCCGCGGCGAGTGTGCGCCCCCTCTTCCAAAGGGGCGCACGCCTACATCAGCACTGCTACTGCACAGGGTAACGAGAACGACGACAGGAATGACTGACAAAGCTCGTTCGATTCGATAATCTTCCGCAGCTCGCCAGGTACTATTAGGAGGACGCAACGTTGTCGGCGCTGTCTCGGATGTTGACATCATCCCTGGGTCGCAAGGTCTTGATGGGCCTGACCGGGATCTTTCTGAGCGCCTTCCTGGTCGCTCACCTCAGCGGCAACTTGCTGATCCTGGTCGGCGCGGAGGAGTTCAACCACTACAGCCACGCACTGATCAGCAACCCGCTGATCTACATTGCCGAGGGCGGGCTGCTCTTACTGTTCGTCGCCCACTTCGTTTCCGGCATCCTGGTCTACCGCCAGAACCGCGCCGCCCGCCCGGTCGGCTATGAAATGAAGCGGCGCGCCGGCCATACCAGCGAAAAGACGATCGCCTCCTCGAGCATGATCCTGACCGGGCTGTTCCTGCTGTTCTTCGTCCCCTTCCATCTAAAGACCTTCAAGTTCGGCCCGCACTACGAGACCGCCGAAGCGGGCGTCCGCGACCTCTACCGGCTGACCGTCGAGGTCTTCCAGAATCCGGCCTACGTCGCCTTCTACACCGTCGCGATGATCCTGGTCGGGCTGCACCTCTTCCACGGCGTCGGCAGTGCCTTCGAATCGCTCGGCCTCTACTACCGCAAGGGATTGCTCGGCTTCGGCAAATTGTTCGCCATCGTCATCGCCGGCGGCTTTCTGATTCTGCCGATTCTGATCTTCCTCTTCCTGGATGTGCCCGCATGATTTTGGACGGCAAGGTCCCCGGCGGCCCGATCGAGTCGAAATGGGAACGCCACAAGTTCGAGATCAAGCTGGTCAACCCGGCCAACCGGCGCAAGTACACCGTCGCCGTGGTCGGCACCGGCCTCGCCGGCGCTGCCGCGGCCGCCACTCTCGGTGAGCTCGGCTACAACGTTCTCAACTTCACCATCCTCGACAGCCCGCGGCGCTCGCACAGCATCGCCGCACAAGGCGGCATCAACGCCGCCAAGAACTACAAGAACGACGGCGATTCGATCTACCGCCTGTTCTACGACACCGTCAAAGGCGGCGACTTCCGCGCCCGCGAGGGCAACGTCTATCGCCTTGCCGAGCTGAGCGTCGACATCATCGACCAATGTGTCGCCCAGGGTGTGCCCTTCGCCCGCGAGTACGGCGGCTTGCTCGACAACCGCTCCTTCGGCGGCGCGCAGGTCTCGCGGACCTTCTACGCCCGCGGCCAGACCGGACAGCAGTTACTGCTCGGCGCCTACAGCTCGCTAATGCGCCAGGTGGACAAGCAGCAGGTCCAGCTGCTGCCCCGCCGCGAGATGCTCGATCTGGTGATGATCGACGGCAAGGCGCGCGGTTTGGTGATGCGCAACCTGATCACCGGCGAGCTCGAGCGCTACGCCGCCGACGCGGTGCTGCTCTGCACCGGCGGCTACGGCAACGTCTATTTCCTTTCGACCAACGCCGGCAACAGCAACGTCACCGCCGCCTGGCGCTGTGCCCGCCGCGGCGCCTACTTCGCCAATCCCTGCTACGTGCAGATCCATCCGACCTGCATTCCGGTCACCGGCGAGTACCAGGCGAAGCTGACCTTGATGAGCGAGAGCTTGCGCAACGACGGCCGGGTGTGGGTGCCGAAAAAGGCCGGCGATAGCCGCCGCCCCGATCAGATTCCCGAGGAGGAGCGCGACTATTTCCTCGAGCGCAAGTATCCGAGCTTCGGCAACCTCGTCCCTCGCGACGTCGCTTCGCGCAATGCCAAGGCCGTCTGCGACGAGGGTCGCGGCGTCAGCGCCACCGGGCGCGCCGTTTACCTCGACTTCGCCGATGCCATCGAGCGTCTCGGCCGGGACGTCATCCACGCCCGCTACGGCAACCTGTTCGACATGTACCAGGAGATCACCAACGAGGATCCCTACCAGGTGCCGATGCAGATCTATCCCGCGGTGCACTACACCATGGGCGGCCTGTGGGTGGACTACAATCTGATGAGCAATCTCGCCGGACTGTTCGTGCTCGGCGAGGCGAACTTCTCCGACCACGGCGCCAATCGTCTCGGCGCGAGCGCGCTGATGCAGGGATTGGCCGACGGCTACTTCGTCATTCCGTACACACTGGCGAATTACCTGGCGAGCACCGACCTGCGCAAAGTCGACGTTGGCCAGGACGAGTTCCGCGAAGCGGCCGACAGCGTGCAGCAGCGCATCGACCAGGTCTTCAAGATCAAAGGCAGCCAGACGGTCACCGACCTGCACCGCGCTCTCGGCCAGGTGATGTGGGACAACGTCGGCATGGGCCGCAATCAGGCCGGCCTCGAGCAGGCGATTGCCAAGATCCGCGGCTTGCGCGATGCGTTCTGGTCGGATGTCCGCGTCGCCGGCGAGGCCACCAACTACAACAAGAACCTCGAGATGGCGCTGCGCGTCGCCGACTACATGGAGTTCGCCGAGCTGCTCGCCGTCGACGCGCTGCACCGCAGCGAATCCTGCGGCGGCCATTTCCGGGAAGAGAGCCAGACGCCGGAAGGCGAAGCGAAGCGCGACGACGACAAGTTCTCCTACGTCGCCGCCTGGGAGTACAAAGGTCCGCAAGCGGAGCCCGTGCTGCACCAGGAGCCGCTGAGCTTCGACAACGTCAAGATCGCCCAGCGCAGCTACAAGTAGATCAACATGAGTGCTCCCAAGACCCAGCCCGCCTCTCCGCAAGCGATCTCCACCAGCTCGCAGCCGGCGAACGTCGGTCAGCCGACGCCGCCCAAGGCGACGCCGCCGACGATGAGCTTGAAGCTGCGGGTGTGGCGCCAGCGCGACGCCCAGACCCCGGGCAAGCTCGTCGACTACAGCCTGCCGGGCGTGTCGCCCGACATGTCGTTCCTCGAGATGCTCGACGTGCTCAACGAGCAGCTGATCCGCAAGGGTGAGGATCCGGTCGCTTTCGACTACGACTGTCGCGAGGGCATTTGCGGCTCCTGCGGAGTGATGATCGACGGCATCGCCCACGGGCCGCAGCCGCGGGTCACCACCTGCCAGCTCTACATGCGCCACTTCAAGGACGGCGACACCATCGTCATCGAACCGTGGCGCGCCAAGGGTTTTCCGGTCGTCAAAGATCTGGTCGTCGACCGCTCCGCCTTCGATCGCATCATCGCCGCCGGCGGCTACATCTCGATCAACGCCGGCAGCGCCCCCGAGGCCAACGATACCCCCGTGCCGAAAGACGACTCCGACCGCGCCATGGACGCCGCCGCCTGCATCGGCTGCGGCGCCTGCGTCGCCGCCTGCAAGAACGCCTCGGCCGTGCTCTTCGTCGGCGCCAAGGTCTCGCACCTGGTGCTGCTGCCCCAAGGCGTGCCCGAACGCGACCGCCGCGTCCTGGCGATGGTCGAACAGATGGAAAAGGAAGGCTTCGGCGCCTGCTCCAACGAAGGCGAGTGCGAAGCGGTCTGTCCCAAGGAGATCTCGCTGTCGAACATCGCCCGGCTCAACCGCGAGTACCTGCGGGCATCGGTGAAGCGGCTGATTCGCTGACGCGGGCCTGTGGGCTTGGGGGGCGTGTAGCTGCGCTCGGTAGAGCGCGGCAGGTACACCTGG
>DASPMH010000203.1:0-7563 GCA_035627175.1 Terriglobales bacterium
ATCGGCGAGTACTGCAGCATCAGCACGAGGCCGGGGGAGTGTCAGCCGCGCAGCGCCGCCGATGAGGACTGTAATATCGACTCCGATTGCCTGACGTTGAACTGCCACCCGGGCTCAGCAGGCACGAGCGTTGGCCGATGCGGGCCGGTGCGCACTCCTACGCCCCGCGGCGGAGACGTGTGCTCAAACGATGCGCAGTGCGCCCCGCTGAAGTGCAATGTGGCCGAGGGCGGGCTGTGCTGCGATCAGGCGGTCTGTCCGACCGGCAGCTCGTGCCGCATTCCCGGCAATGAGCACCGCTGCGCGCCTGTGCCAGAGGCGACGCAGTCACCGACGCTTGCGAGCGAAGCGCCGCCGACGGCGACGATCCGTAGCACCGCGCTAGCGACGAGGACCGCGACCTCGATACCGCCGACGCGACCGACCGCAGTCGTCTTGTACGACGAGAGCGGCTGCTCGACAGCCAGCGGGCATGCTCGCGGCGGTTGCACCTGGCTGATTCCAGCGGCCATCGGGTTATGGTGGCTCAGGCGGCGGATTGCGCGCTTCGATCGATTCTTTTGATTGACAGGCAGAATCGCCGGAAGCTGGGAGGCCACCGCGAGGGCGCGACCACGAACCAGCGCTCGAATGAAGGGGGGATTCCATCCACGCCCACCCCGACTCCCGAGCCCTAGCGAGGTGGCTCACTAAAAGGATCGGGACGCTGCATGGTTTGATCGAGGAGCGCTTCGTTGGCGGTGTCTAACCGCCGCGTCTCAAAGGGCCAGCTCGCATTGACCGCCGGCGCGACGAACGAGTAGTCCCGAGGTATGGCGAAAAAGCGAAGCGTCGAGCCGCGTTACGAAGTCGAGCTGCTGCTCGGCTTGAACAAAACGGGGATGTATCTGCCCAAGAACACCGGCAACTGGTTCTCGTTCCGCATCTTTGAGGGCGAAGAAGAGATCGGTACGGTGACCGTCGGCCGGGGATCGATTCGGTGGCGATCCTACAACAAGAAGAAGGCAGTGATCCGCAACTGGCGCGAGTTCGCCCAGCGTATGGAAATCGCCTTGCGCTGAGGCCTCCCTGACTTGGTTTTCTGGCGAAGGGCGTTCGGGCTACGGCGCAGCCTGTGTGGGTTCGCAGAAATCCCCCTCGCCTGCGGCGCTGACGCCTTCCGCCGGCGGAAAGCGTCACCCCTTTGGGAAAGGGGGCGCACACCTGGCACCTTCCAGCAGGCACACCTGGCACCTTTGCGGGGGCACACCTGGGGAAGGGGATCTACATTGTCGTTGACGCGGGGCGGGGGAGCAGGCTAGGCGGCTGCGGGTGAGGGCACCTGCGCCGTTTCGGGCGACAGGACGGAAGCCTTGGTCCTTCCTCGTCGCCCTTGCACCGGCAATCCGCGCGCTGCCGCGGCGCGGCTTACTCCTCGCCATCCTGCTGCTCCTGCTCTGCGCGCACCGTCCCGCTGACGCCATTCAGGGTCAGCTGATCTATTCCACTTACGCCGGCACCGAAATCGGTGAGTTCGGCTTCGGTCTCGCCATCGATGCTACCGGCGCTGCGGTCATCTCGGGCCATTCGACCGACGGCGACGCCTTTTTCGCCAAGCTCAATCCCGAAGCTGACGCGTACCAGTTCGTCTTCGGCTACGGCGGCACACGCCTCGACTTCGGCGGGCGCACCGCGATCGATCCCGAAGGCAACATCTGGATCGTCGGCAATACCAACTCGACCAACTTCCCACTCGCCACCAACGCCTACTCGGGCGATCCGCGCGACATGTTCCTGATCAAGACCGACCCCAACGGAATGGGCATCTTCTCGCGCTACTTCGGTGGCTCGGGCAACGACATTCCCGAGGACATTGCGATCGACTCGCAGGGGAATGTTTGGGTCGTCGGCCACACCGACTCGGGCGCGGTGCCCAATTTCGATCCGCCGCCGACCCGCGACCCGAGCGCTACCGTCACGCCGGAGCCGACACCGACGATCCCGGCGGACGAGGCCGGAATTCCGATCGTCGGCGGATTTCAAACCCGGCGGATGGGCTCGATCGACATGTTCGTCGCCAAGTTCAACCCGGCCGGTGCGCCGGTGTTCTCGACCTACATCGGCGGCAGCCGCCTCGACGAGGCGGAAGGCATCACCGTGCTGCCCGACGACAGCGTCGTCATCGCCGGATCGTCCGCGTCGCATGGAGCCGGCGAGGGCGAGGTGCCATTCCCCCTGGTGGGAGGGTTGGGCGCCGGCGCGGGAGGTGAGGGGAACGATGTCGCTCTGGTGCGTCTCTCGCCCGCCGGCGCGCTGATGTTCTCGACCCTGATCGGCGGCAGCCAGAGCGATGTGTCTTTCGACATAGACTCCGATGCGACGGGCAATCTCTATGTCGTCGGTCGCTCGGGATCGCCGGACTTCCCCACCACCTTTCAGGCCTACCAGACCGCACCGCGCAGCAGCGACGACGTCTTCTTCGCCAAGCTCGGCCCGCTCGCTACCAGCATTCAATACGCGACCTTCCTCGGCGGCGCCGGCACCGACGTACCGCGCCAGGTGCAAGCGAGTTCGCTCGGCGATGCTTTCATCACCGGCGCCACCAGCTCGACCGATTTCCCCACTCGCGACCCGATCCAGAATCAGGATGGTGTCGGCTGCGGCAGTCCGCCCTGCGGCCGCGCGGTTTGGGTGAGCTGGATCCGACCGGCCGGCCAACGCCATGAAGATCTGCTCTTCTCGACCTACCTCGGCGGCGATGGCGACGAGTCGGCGGAGGCGATGGTGCTCGATCCGAACGGCATCCTTCACATCTTCGGCTACACCAGCTCGACCGATTTCCCTCGTGCCGGACAGCAGGTCGAAGAAGGGTATGGCGGCAATACCGATGTCTTCTACAGCCGCATCGCCTTCGGCACCGCGCCGACGCCCGGGCCGACGACACCTGCTGCCGCGACGGCGACACGCAGCGCGACGTCCACGCCGACACGGACGGTGTCGCCCAGCGCCAGCGTAACTCGGAGCCGCAGCGCCACGCCGACGCGGACCGCGACGCGCACCTTCACCGCGACCTTCAGCCGCACGCCCAGCGCGACGCCGAGCCGCACCGCTACCCGCACCGCGACCTCGACGCGCCTGCCGACGGCGACTCGCACGGCCACAGCGACCGTGACCCGCACGCCCACCGTCACCGCTACGCCGACGCCCGCGTGCGGCGACAATCGCATCGATCGCGACGCGCCCTTTTTCGAAGACTGCGACGATGGCAACAACGAGGACGACGACGGTTGTCCGAGCGACTGCAAGTATCAGATCGAGCTGAGCCCGCGGTTGATCCTCGGCAAAGGCTTCTGCGAGGACCAGCCCGCGGCAATCGAGCTGCACGAAACCGGCACCGGGCGCGACATCAGCAACGCCGGCGACGTCACCTACGAATGGGTCGGCGGCCCGATCAGCCGGCCGGTGCTCAACTTTTTGCTCAATCAGGCGATCAGCCGGCTCGCAGGTGAGAGTGAAGAGGAGCCCCCGGAGATCCAGATCGCCGAGATCGAAGTGGTCAAGACCACCACCGGCGCCGAGGTGCGCTTCGCCGCCGGGGCGGAAGGAATCGGGGTCAATGTGGTGCGCGCGACCCGGATGACGGCCTCGGGCGAGATTCACTCGAATCTGTCCTTCGTCATCAGCGGCTTGCGTTTGATCAGCGCCGGCTCGCTCGAGATTCAACCGGTCTCGCTCGGCTCGACGATTGCGGATGGCATCACCAGCGCCATCGGCCAGGAGCTCGACGATCCGCCGATGATCCTCTTCAGCCACGGTCCGTTCTGCAACGGCTCGCTCGAATTCATCGGCACCAGCGGCGAGGTCGAGATCAAATCGCTCAAGTTCGATCTCTTCGGCGGGCTGATCGAGGGCGTCGATCTTCTCGAGGTGATCGAGCAAACCGTCGGCCGCCTCGCTTCCGTCGGTGGCGTGATCGGCAAGCTCGCCGCTTTCCTCAGCAAAGGCGGCGTCACTTTGATCGCCGAGCAACTGCTCGATTTCGAGGTCAGCTCGGAAGCCGCGATGAGCTCGCAGAAAGAAGGCGACCCTACGGTGACGCGCGACAGCGTGATCGAGGTCACCGATTCGTTCAGCACGCTGGCACCGTTCTTCAAAGGCGTGGTCAGCGCGCTTTCTCCCGGTCTGTCCGCGGTCCAGGCGACCTTCGACATGGAGGACTACTGCCTCGGCAAGGCGAGCGACGACATGTTGGTTTGGGTCGCGCCCGATCTCGAACGCGTCGAGATCCGCAACGAGCAAGGACTCTATGAAGAGGTGATCGAGATCGCGCTGACTCGCACCCGCCACCCGACCGTGGTCGGCATGCTCAACGCCTTCCGCAATGGCGAGCAGCCGATCGAGCTGCCTTACGATCCGCTCGATCTGCTCCCCGATCGCGTCCAGCACGCCCGCGAGTTCATCTCGAATTGGATTCCAGGCTTGGACAAACTGCTGGAGAATGTCGGCGTTCCGGTGAGCTTCGCCTTCCCTCCGGGAGCGATGCTGACCCCGCCGTTGAATCTCTACCGCGAGGGCCGGGTGTACTTCGGCATGAGCTTCACCTGGAATCCATTCGCAGGCTCGATCACCGTCAACGATCTCCGCCTGCAAGTGCCTATCCCGCGGCTGCCGCTGGTGACGTCCTGGAGCCTGCCGATTCCTCCCAACCCGCCGACGCCGGTCGCTGCGGTGGATGGCTCGTTCGGCACGCTGACAGGAACGCGGCGCGGCAACGGTCAGCTAGCCGTCGATGTGTGTGTGCCGTTCTTCACCAGCGGCTTCACCGACGACATCAACAGCCTCCGCGTCGTCGGCCGCGACTTGCTCGTCGCCGGAGTGAAATACGAAGACGTCGACGGTGACGGCCATCGCGCCAACGATGAGCCGGGGCTCGGCGGATGGACTATCGAAGCGCTCGCCGGCGGCAATGTCGTCGGCAGCGCCGTCACTCAGCCCGATGGCTACTTTCAGATGGCGATCCCGGGGGAGCGCTTCGAAGGAGTCAGCTCGCTGACGTTGCGTGAGCAGATGCAGCCGGGCTGGTTTGCGACCGAGCCGAGCGGTGGCGTCCGCAGTGGCATCGCGCTCGACTTCGACACCGTACAGTTTCAGAACTTCGGCAACTTCCGTGACATCACCATCAGCGGCCGCAAGCTCGACGATCGCAACGGCAACGCGATCCAGGACTCGGGTGAGCCGAGCTTAAGCGGATGGACGATCGAGTTCCGTGACACGCGAGGCCGGCTCCGCCGCGCCACCACCGCCGCTGACGGCAGCTACTCGTTCACTGTCTCGTTCGACGATTTCCAAGGGGCAGGGCAGGCGACGCTCGCGGAAGTTCTCCAGCCCGGCTGGAGCCAGGTCTTTCCCTTCGGCGGCGGCGGGCTGCCCATTCCGCCGCCGGGGTCGGCGCTCCACAGCGGCGTGACCCTGTCCCTCAACTTCGCCAATCGCCGCTTCACACCGACGGCGACCCATACCGCGCGCACTACCGGCACGGCGACGCCGAGCCGCACCGCCTCGCGGACCCCCACCGGCCCGACGCCGACGGGAACGCCGCCGACGGCGACCAGCACACCGACGCGCACGCGTACGCCGCGCAGCATCATCGCCGGCCGCAAATACGAAGATCTCAGCGGCGACGGCGAACGCGACGACGATGAGCCGCCGCTTGCCGGCTGGACCATCTTCCTCGACGACAACGGCAACGACATCCTCGACAATCGCGTCGACGGCGACGGGCGCTGCACCGTCAATGCGGCGGAGGCGTGCGTGGTCACCGATGCCGGCGGCGAGTACGGATTTCCGGCGGAAGTCGGCGTTTACAGCGTTCGCGAGGTGCTCCAGCCGGGTTGGATCCAAACCAGCATCAATCCCCCGGACATCGCCGTAACGCAGCTAGGCCAATCCTACGGCGGTCTCGACTTCGGCAATTTCCGACTCGGCTCGATCAGCGGCATCACCTTCCGCGACAGCGACGGCGATGGCGGGCGCGACCCAGGCGAACCTGGATTGAGTGCCTGGGAGGTATTTGCCGACGTAGACGGCGACGGATTGCCCGGGGCCGGCGAGCCGCGCGGGCGCAGCGATGCCGGCGGCAGCTATCGCATAGAAGGGGTCGGCGTCGGACCTTTCGTCGTCCGCGAGGTCGAGCGCTGCGGCTTCGTGCAGACGCGACCGGCTCGCTTCGGCGGGTATGCCGAGCAACTGAGCCGCAGCGGCCAGGAGCTTTCCGGACGCGACTTCGGCAGCGCGCCGTCGGAGCGCATGCCCGCCGACGTCAATGGCGACGGCAAAGTGAGCATTGCCGACGTCGTGCTGTTCCAGGCCGGGAGGGGCGCTCGCGACATCGACGGCGACACCCGCGTCGGCAGCGACGACCTGGCTCGGCTGTTCGATGACCTCTACCGCTGCGGCGACCTGAGTTTGCCACCGGCGGGCGCGGCACTGCCGACACCGACGACGCGCCCACCGACCCCGCCGAGCCGCACGCCGACGTCACTGACACCCGGTGCGTCGCCAACGCCATCGAGAACGGCCACGGCAACCCAGATTGCCAGCGCGACGCGAACCCGCACCGCGACCGGTTCGCCGGCGCCAACGGCCTCACCGACGCGCACCAGGACAGCGACTCCTGCGGCGACTGCGACGCGAACGGCGACGGCGGTCGCTACCAGCACCGCGTCACCGGCGGCGCCAGCGGTGCTCTGCTCGACGCTATCGCCGCCGTTGGCGATTCCCGACGGCGATATCATCGGGGTCAGTGACGCGCTCGTGTTCAGCGGCAATCTCGCTATCGTCGATGTCGATCTGCGGCTGGAGATCGATCACACTTTCGTCGGTGATTTGATCGTCGAGCTCACCCATCACGGCAGTGGACGCAGCGCGGTCATTCTCGAGAACCCCGGATCTCCGCCGCTCGATCTCGGCTGTCCGGGAGACGATGTCGCGGCGACCTTCGACGACGAGGCCACCGCCGCCGCCCACGACGTCTGCAATTCGACACCGCCGGCGATCGGGGGCCGAGCCCGGTCGCTGCAATCGCTAGCGGTCTTCGACGGGGTTGCTCCGGGTGGCCGCTGGGAGCTGTTGGTGATCGACTCGACGGGGGTGGACAGCGGCGCGCTGGTGCGCTGGTGCCTGGAGATTCGAACCGGCGGCACATCGGCGCCGACACCGACGCCGCCGGCGCCGGGCAGCTGCTGTCAGCCGCAGCCGAGCGCCGGCTGTGCCTCGAGCCTCTGCAGCACCTGCGTCTGCGAGGATCTCGGCGACGAGTTCTGCTGTACCACCGAATGGGACGACAACTGCGTCGACCTCGCCAACTTCGAATGCAGCGACGCGTGCAACTGCCCATAAGGTCCACTCACTGCGGACACTGATGAAACGAGCCAACGAACCCAAATCCGTTCGGCCTGAGAGCCTCACCAGCGCCGACACTGGTGAAATGAGCCAACGAACCGTTCGGGCTGAGGAGCCCCGAAGGGGCGTCTCGAAGCCCAGGTCGATCTGCGCCTCCGAGACCTGTCCTGAGCACCGTCGAAG
>DASPMH010000204.1:0-3118 GCA_035627175.1 Terriglobales bacterium
CAACGCGCACGGGGGAAGCTTCCGTTCCGCGGCGGAAGCTGAAGCGCTGGCGCAAGGGGTGCTCGGCGAGACCGAAGATCACAAAGAGGCCGTTCGAGCTTTCGCCGAGAAGCGAGTGCCGCAGTTCACCGGCAAATGATGCAGACGCTGGGGCAATTCCTCGACGACGCCTGCGCCCAAGGGGGCAAGCGGGAAGCGATCGCCTATGCTCCGGCGGAGCGGGTCGTCGAGAGAATGTCTTGGATCGAGCTGCAACAGGCCAGTCGGCTCGCCGCGCGGCGCTGGCTGGCACTCGGCGCTACGAAAGGAGTACGCGTCGGACTGTTGTGTCCGAATCGCAGCGAATGGCTGCCACTGGCGTTCGGCGCTTTGCGTGCCGGGGCGGTGCTGGTACCGCTGTCGACCTTATGGAAGCGCGACGAGATCGCCTACGCCCTGCGCCACGCCGAGGTCGAGTTGCTGGTCGCCGTGCCCAGCTTTCTCAAGCACGATTACCTGGCCGCGCTTGCAGAGATTCTGCCCGGGCTCGCCAGCAGCGGCGATGAAGCTCTTCCGGTTCCAGCGCTGCCGTCGCTGCGGCGCGTGCTGGTGCTGGGCGCGTCGGGCTCACAGATCCCGAGCTGGAACGATGCGGCGATCGCGTCAGATGCCGATCTCGTCGCAGTGGAACGCTTGGTAGAAGCGACCGACCTGGCCACCATCTTCTTCACTTCGGGGACCACGGCTCAGGCGAAAGCGGTGATGCACCCTCATCATGCGCTGGTGACCTCGGCCCACCGTCTGGCGGCCTGCTTCGGCATCAGCGCGGCTGACGCCTGGTGGGGACACATGCCGCTTTTCTGGAGCGGCGGTTTCGTTCTCGGCGCCCTCGCCACGATCGCCGGGGGCGGGCGCATCGTGCTGCACGAGAGCGTCACCGCTGCCGGTGCTTTGCAACTGCTTGCGGAGGAGCGGTGCACCATCATGGCCGGCTGGCATCAGGCCGCTCCCCTGCTCGACCATCCTGACTTCGATCGCGACCGAGTATTTCTGCGCAAGGGCACTTTTCATGCGCTCGCGCCGCGGCTGATGGGTCCCGACAATTGCACCATTGGCGTCTACGGAATGTCCGAGACAGCGACCTGCGTCACCGCAGCGCGCTGGGACGACCCCGAGCCGATTCGCACCGGCACCTTCGGCAAGCCGCTCGCCGGCATGGAGCTGCGTATCGTCAATCCCGAGACGCGCCAGCCGCGCCGCAGCGGTGAGACCGGAGAGATCCTGGTGCGGGGCGAGACCTTGATGCTGGGCTATGTCGGTGTGCCGCCGGGCGAGACCTTCGACGCCCAGGGTTTTTTCGCCACCGGCGACCTCGGCTACTTCGATGATGACGGGCAGCTGCATTTCGCCAACCGTCTCAAGGACGTGATCAAGACCGCCGGGGTCAACGTCGCCGCGGCCGAAGTGGAAGAGGCGCTACTGCGCCATCCGCTGGTGCAGGCGGCTCATGTCGTCGGCGTGCCGGACGAGGCGCGTGGCGAGAACATCGCCGCATTTGTCGTAACCAGCGGTGGGGTCGACCTAGATGAATTACGCGCCTTCTGCCGCTCGATGCTGGCGAGTTACAAGGTGCCGAAGATGGTCTTTGTGGTGGAGGAGGATCAGGTGCCGCGGACTGGGACGGGCAAGGTGGAGAAGGTGGCGTTGCGGCGGTTGGCGATGGCGCGGGCAGGCACTGACTGACACGGACGGTCAGCGATTGGCACGGACATGAGCGATCGCATCGATCAGGATTTGTTTGGGCGGATTCGCGACCGGATTGCGATCATCGGCATCGGCCAGTTGCCTTTTGCGAAGGATATCGGGCGGCCGATCTCCGATACTGCCGTCGAGGCGATTCAGCTGGCTCTCGACGATGCCGGGCTCGCCGCGGCAGACGTCGATGGCATGTGCATGCTCGAGATGGAGCACACCCATGAGGTGTCGATCGCCCGGCGTCTCGGCGTGCGCGATCTGCGCTGGTGGTCGAAGATCTCTTACGGCGGCGGCGCCTCGGCAGGCACCGTCGTACAGGCGGCGGCGGCGATTGCCGCCGGCTTGGCCACCACGGTGGTCTGCCATCGGGCTCGCAACCGTGGCGCCAAGAGCTCGCGCCCTTGGGCGAACGAGAAGACCTTGGTCACCGACGACAAGGCGCTGCACACCCCGTGGGGGCTGATTCGACCAGTCGATGTCATCGGCATGTGGGCGCATCGTCACATGTACGAGTACGGCACCAAGCGCGAACATTTCGGCAATGTCGCCATCGCGGCACGCAAGCATGCGCACAACAACCCCTATGCGATGATGCGCGGCCGGCCGCTCGACATGCAGACCTACCTCGACGCGCGGGTGATCGGTTATCCGCTTCACCTCTACGACTGCTGCCTCGAGACCGACGGCGCCCTCGCTTGCGTTGTCACCTCGCGTGAGCGCGCCGCCGATCTCAAGCAGAAGCCGGTGTTGCTGCACTCGGGCGCGCAGGCCTCGGGGCCGAACCCGGTTCACCTCGCCAACTACAACAACACGCCGGACATGGTCACCACTGCGAAGTTCTGCGCCGATCTGCTGTGGAGCCGCTCGGAGCTGAGGCCGAGCGACATGGACTGCGCGCAAATCTACGACGCTTTCACGCCGCAGGTAATCATGGGGCTCGAGGAGTATGGCTTCTGCAAGCGAGGGGAAGGCGGGCCGTTCACCGAAGGTGGACGGATCGAGATCGGGGGTGAGCTGCCCTTGCTGACCTCGGGCGGCGGCTTGTCCGAGGCGTACGTGCACGGCTTCAACCTGATCCTCGAAGGCGTCCGCCAGATTCGCGGCACCTCGGTCAACCAGGTGCCGGACTGCCGAGCCACGTTGGTGACCGGTGCTTCGGGAGTCGCCACCAGCGCCATCGTCCTGAGGAGCGAATGACCCGCCCCAACCGCTTCGCTGCGCAGGCTCCTCAGCGCGAACGGCGATCCGTTCGGCCTGAGAGCCTCACCAGCGCCGACACTGGTGAAATGAGCCAACGAACCGTTCGGGCTGAGGAGCCCCGAAGGGGCGTCTCGAAGCCCAGGTCGATCTGCGCCTCCGAGACCTGTCCTGAGCACCGTCGAAG
>DASPMH010000205.1:0-7186 GCA_035627175.1 Terriglobales bacterium
CAACAGCTGGCGCGCTTGATCGAACCCGCCGTGCGCAACGAGGTGATAGAAAAGCTGCGCGGCTTGGGTTTCGCCTACGTCACTCTCGACCTGCAGGGTTTCCGCTCCGGCAGCCTCAACGAAGTCCTACCGCAATCGTAAGTGTGACCCTTTCCCAAATTTCCCAAAGGGGGCAGCGCCGCCTTAACCTCCCCCTTGCCCCCTCCTCGGAAAGGAGGGGGATTGGACCTCCCTGGCGCGGGCAAACCACTGCGCCCAATGGTAGTCGGCGGCGGTGGTGATCTTGCGGTTATCCGGGTCGCCCGGCACCAACTCGACGGGATGGCCGGCTGCTTCCATCAAAGCGGCATCGTCGGTCAGGATCTCGCCGCGGGCGCGAGCGCGCGCCAGCGCTTGACGCAACAGCTCGGTGCGGAAGGTTTGCGGTGTCTGCGCCAGCCAGATCCGGCTGCGATCGACAGTGCGCTCGATCGAGCCATCGACGCCGGCGAGCTTGACCGTGTCGTGTGCCGGTACGGCGACGATCGCGGCACCGCTGCGGATGGCGGCTTGGAGGCACGCCGCGGCCGTGTCTAACGAGATGAACGGCCGAGCCGCGTCGTGGATCATGACGTAGGGCTCGGTCACCGCAGCCAAGCCGTTGGCGACGGAGTCCTGTCGCTCCGCTCCACCGGCCACGATCTCGACGGGGGCGCGCCACGGTCCGCGTTCGGCAATGATGCCCGCGGCATCGGCCAGCCGATCGGCAGCGGCTACCACCACGGCTCGCCGCAGGCTGTCGAGGCCGCACAGTGTTCGCAGCGACTGCACCAGCATCGGCTCACCGGCGAGCGGCAGATAAGGCTTGGGGAGATCGGACCCCAGGCGCACGCTCTTGCCGGCGGCCACCAGTATCAGCGCCGCGTCAGTCATAAAAACAAAAGGCCGCTGACCCGAATCGGGGTGAGCGGCCCTAAATCAGCGTAACCGAGCTCAAACAGCGAAGATGTCGCTGAGCTCTTCGATGATTTTCTCTTCCGGGTGCGACTTGGCGATAGCCAGCTCTTTGACCAGCAGGTTGCGAGCGGTGTCGAGCATCTTGCGCTCGCCGAAGGAGAGCTCCTTGTCACCTTTGAGCACGCAGAGATCGCGCAGCACCGCGGCAATCTCCAAAACGGAGCCGGTTTTAATTTTTTCCGTATACTCGCGATAGCGCCGGTTCCAAGTCTGCTGGTCGATCTCGACGCGACGCTGGCGCAGAATCTTGTACACTTTGGTGACCATATCTTTGCCGATGATCCGGCGCAGTCCGACCGTGTCGACGTTTTCGGTCGGGATCATGATGGTCATGTCGTTGTCGAGGATCTGGAGCACGTAGAAGGACTTTTCGGTCCCTGAGATGCTGCGGGTCTGGATGCCTTTGATTACGCCAACGCCATGAGCCGGATAGACGACCTTTTCTCCAACCTTGAACATCGTCTTCTTCATTGTGGGCTCTGGCTCCTAGAAAATAGTGGCGCATTATCCCACGCGATCACCTTAGAAGCAATTCAGAAGGGCGGCGCGTCGGGCCTTACGCCGGCGAGTGCCCCCTCAGTAGCGTGCGATCACGAGGGCGGCGTTGACTCCGCCGTAGCCGTAGCTGGTGACCAGGACCTGGTTGACGCGGGCTTGGAGGGCGGTGCCGCGGACGTGGTGCAGGGCGCAGGCTGAATCCGGATCTTCGAGGTTGGCGGTCGGTGGGATGTGCTGATGCTGGATCACCAGCAGCGCCGCCGCCGTCTGAAACGCTCCGGCAGCGCCGAAAGGGTGACCGAGCACGCCTTTGATCGAGCTGACCGGAATGCGCTCGGCCTCGGCGCCGAAGGCGGCGCGGATGACGGCCGTCTCCTTGCGATCGAAGGCCGGACCGCTGTTGGCATGAGCGCAGATGTAGTCGATCGCCGCGGGCGAGGTGCCGCCACTCTCGATCGCCTGGCGTACCGCCGCCGCGCCGGCAGTGCCGCCGAGATCGAGGTCGAACAAGCCGGCGGCATCGCAGCTGCTGCCGGTACCGAGAATCGCACCGCGGATATTGCGGCCGCGAGCCCGAGCGGCCTCCTCCGCCTCGAGCACCAAAATGCACGCGCCTTCGCTGAGCACCATGCCGTCATGGCCCGCGTCGAACGGCCGGCAAGCGGTGGCGGGCGGATCGTGATGTCGCGATAGCTCGTTGGTGCGGCCCATTCCGGCAAAAACCAGTGGCGAGATCGGCATCTCCGCGCCGCCGGCAATAGCGGCATCGAGCTCGCCGCGCGCGATCCGTTGGCTGGCGTCGGCGAGCGCCAGTAATCCGGCGGGACAGCCGTTGGCGAAGGTCAACTGCGGTCCGCGAGTGCTCACCGCCGCGGCGATCTCGCCGGCGCCGGCATGCGGCGCGGAAGCGTTGATGATGAACGGATTGACTCGCCGGGCGCCGCGCTCGAGCAGCAGCGCGTACTGCTTCTCGCTATCGACCCAGCCCCCCATGGCGGTGCCGAGCATGGTGCCGACGCGCTCGGGCGGATGATCGCCCGGCTGCCATCCGGCATCGCGCAGCGCGAGCGTCGTCGCCGCCAATCCGAGTTGGGTGGCGCGAGACGAGTTGCGCAGCTTGCGGGGATGCACCAGGTGGGTGAATGCGGCATCGTCGATCTCGCCGGCGACCTGGCAAGAATAGGAGCTGGGATCGAAGCGGCTCAGGCGGCGGATGCCGGAGCGCTGCGCGACCAGCGCGTCCCAGAAGTCGGTGGCTCCGATCCCAATCGGGCTGACCAGCCCGACCCCGGTGACCACCACACGCCTACCACCACCCGACACCATTGGCGGCAGCGATTAGCACAAATCGCTCACAAACGCAGATAGGCGGCGACCAGGTCTTTCATCAGCTCCGAGGGGCCGCCACCGACACTGAGCACGCGGACATCGCGGAAGACCCGGGTGATCCAGTTCTCTTCCATGAAACCGTAGCCGCCGTGCAGCTGCAGGCAGCGCTCGACGACTCGCTGCACCGTTTCGAAGACGAGGAACTTGATCATGCAGATCTCTTTCGCCTCGACGTGACCGTCGCGATAGGTTTCGCAGACCGAGTGCACGAACCGCCGCGACGCTTCCACCTCGGCGGCGAGCTCGGCAACGCGGTGCCGCACCGCTTGCAGGTGCGACAGCGGCTGATCGAATGCGATGCGCTGGCGCAGGTAATCCATTGTCTCGTGCAGCACGTAGTCGGCCGCGGCGACCGCGGAGGCACCACCGATCAATCGTTCTTCGAGGATGTTGCGAGCGACATAGTGGTAGCCGAGGTTGACCTTACCGAGGGTCAGGCGCTTTGGGATGCGGCAATGGTCGAGCTCGAGCCAGCCGGTAGGCGAGGTATGCATGCCGAGCTTGCGCATCGTTTCCTTGACGCGAAAGCCGGGGACGTCGGTCGGCACGATCAGCAGCGACAAGCTGTTGATCGACGGCTCGGCGCGGGTTCGCACCAGCATGATCAGGAAGTCGGCGATGGGAGAATTGGTGATGTACTTCTTCTCGCCGCTGACCACCCAGAAATCGCCGTCCTCTTCGGCGCGGCACTGAACCGAGCGGACGATGTCGGAGCCGCCGGTCGGCTCGCTCGAGGCGACGCCGCCGATCTTCTCGCCGCGAATTGCCGCTGCCAAAAACTGCTGTTTCTGCTCCTCGGTGCCGAGCCGGGCGAGCAGCGGCGGGAAGATGTTGGTCTGAGCGATGACGCTCAGAGTCAGACCCATCATCTTGGAGCGGGGAAGCTCCTCGGCGAAGGCGACGTTGTAGCCGAAGTCGAGTCCGAGGCCGCCGTACTTCGGCTCGTGGGTGATGCCGAGCCAGCCCTGCTTACCGAGATCGGTGAAGACGTGTCGCGGCAGCGTGCCCTGCCGCTCCCATTCGTCGGCATGCGGGGTGAAATTGGTGGTGACGAAATCGCGCACCCGGGCGCGAAACTCGCGGTGGGCCGGCGAGAACAGCGTCATCGACGGGTCTCGAGGGCGCGCTCGTACATGTAATCGACGATATCGCCGAGGCGATTGAGCTCGACCACCTCGATCGGATCGAGCTCGGTGTCGAGCTCTTCCTCGATGGCGACGTGCAGCTCGACGAAGATCACCGAGGTCATCTGCAGATCCTCGTCGACGGTGATGTCTTCGTTGATATCCTCGAGCGGGGTGCCGACGATCTCGTGCAGCAACTGCGCTACGCGTCGATAGACGTAGTCGCGGCTAAGGGCTTGGTTCGGTGCATTCATGGATGGCCCGCCGGCGGAACTTCTGTTCCGGCCATAACCGGTCGCGCCGACACGGTCAACAATGCGGCGATGGACAATCCTATGGGCGCAGTGCCATTATCCGCGCCGCTCATCTCGCCAGATCGGCCAATCGTCGATGCTCGGTGAAGAGAAGATGCTTTGCCGAAGCTCAGCGGGACCATGAAAAAGCGTCACCTTGGCACCAATTGCGATCAGGCGGATGACGGTCTGGTGAATGCGAGCTGCCCGTAGCCCCAAGAGCCGCGAGGCCGATGCGAGAAAGCATGTCAGCCGCGCCGAGCTAGCGATCCGCCTGGCTCGGCGGCGGCGGCGCGGCGAGCGCATCGTCTTCACCAACGGCTGCTTCGATCTGCTTCATCCCGGACACGTCCGCTACCTGGCTGCGGCCAAGCGGCTCGGCGACGTGCTGGTCGTCGGCGTCAACAGCGACGCTTCGGTGCGGCGTCTCAAAGGGCCGAGCCGGCCGCTGCAGCCGGCGCGCGATCGTTGCGAGCTGCTGGCGGCGCTGGCGGCGGTCGACTACGTCACCGTCTTCTCCGAGGATACGCCCTACGAGCTGATCCGCGCGGTTCAGCCGGACGTGCTGGTCAAAGGCGGTGACTGGAAGCCGGAGGCGATCGTCGGCGCCGATCTGGTGCGGGCCCGTCGCGGTCAGGTGCGGTCGTTGCGCTTTGCCGCCGGTCGCTCGACCACGGCGCTGGTCGAGCGCATCGTCTCGGCCGCCGGCAAGAACAAATAGTTGCGGTAGGCCTCCGAGAGCGCATCGACAGCGATCCGAGCCCGGCCGGCGATACCGAACAGCCGGTAGCCGAGCTCCGCCAGCAATCGACCGATATCTTCCTTGGAGCGGCGGCGCAGCTCGTGGCTGGGATGTCCGACGTGGTGCGAGCTCAAGACTTCGCAAGCGATCGCCGGACGAAAGCGCGCGATCGTCTGCGCCAGCCCGGCAAGCACCGCCGCCTCGGCGCCCTCGACGTCGATCTTGATCAGATCGAGCCGCTCGATTGCGAGTCGAGCCACGACGTCGTCGCCTCGCTCGATCAGAATCGAGACAATCTTCGTACCGGTGGCGGCACCGCGAAAATTGGCGATCGTCGTCGCCGACGGATCGGCCGGGTTGGCGGTAAAGAGCTGACCGAGCGCCGGCGACGCCCCGAGGGCGCAGGCGTAGACGGCACAATCGGGGAGATGGTTGCGCTCGATCAGCCGCTGCACATAGCCGGCGCAAGCGGGATTGGGCTCGAAACCGAAATAGCGCAGGCGCGGGTTGGCGGCCTTGGCGCGCACCAGGGTCTGGCCGCAGTTGGCGCCGGCATCGAGCAGCACGGCGCCTTGGCTGCCGCAGGTTTGTTGCAGGATCGGATCGAGCCACGGCTCGCGATCGGCAGCGAGCAGGCGCCGATCGAATCCCCGCTGCAGCGGAATCCGGTAGCGACGGCCGGCGATGCTCACCGTCGAGCTGCCCGGCAGCAGGGTCCACAGGGCATTGATCGCCTCACGCCGCAGGTTCATCGTCGTAGGGCTTTGACTTCGCCCGACCCGTCAGCTAGCAAGACCGTTCGCCGCGGCTCGGCGCCGAGCGCCGCCGGCGGCGATTCCGGAAGAGAATGAGGTGTAGTGATGGCTCGTACCTGCGAGATCTGCGGTAAATGCTCGTCTGTTGGCTATAACGTCAGCCACGCTCACAACCGCACCAAGCGCCGCTGGAAGCCGAACCTCCAGCTGGTTCGCGCCGTGGTCAACGGCGGCGTCCAGCGTATCCTGGCGTGCACGCGCTGCATCCGTTCCGGTAAGGTGATCAAGGCCGGCCCCCGTCCGGCGCAGTTCGCCGCCTGATCATTCGATCACCGCAATCGCATCGATCTCGACGCGCGCCCCGCGCGGCAACGCCGCCACCCCGACCGTGGCCCGGGCGGGGAACGGCGCCTCGAAATACCGCCCGTAGATCTCGTTGACCCGGGCGAAGTCTGCCAGATCCGCCAAGTAGATCGTCGTTCGCACCACCTGGGAGAAGCCGGCTCCGGCAGCCGCCAGCACCGCTTTCAGGTTGGCCATCACCTGCTCGGTTTCCGCTTCGATGCCGCCGGCGACGATCTGACCGCTGCTCGGGTCGAGCGGGATCTGTCCGGAGCAGAACAGCCATTGGCCGCTGCGGATCGCTTGCGAGTATGGCCCGATCGCCTGGGGTGCCGCGCTGCTCTCGATCACAGACTTCATCGCTACCTCGCTGGTTATAGGCGGCGCGCCGGCGGCGGATTTAGCCGCGGACGCGGCTGACCCGCATCACGCCGCGCACCTTGTTGAGGGCGCGGATCACTTGGTTGAGTTGATCGATGTGCCCGACGACGATGTCGAGGCTGTTGACCGCCTTGGCATCGGGAGCGCTGCGTGCTTGCAGGCGGCTGATATTGACCCCGGCCGAGCTGATCGCCTTGGTGATCGCGGCCAACATGCCGGTCTGATCGATGCACATCACCTCGATCGACACCGCCCGCGGCGCCGTCGCGGTGTCGTCCCAGCTGACCTCGACCCGCCGCTGCGGATCGCTCTCGAGCACTCGATTGCAGTCGATCGAATGGACGGTGACGCCGCGGCCGCGAGTGATGAAGCCGACGATGCGCTCGCCCGGCAGCGGCTCGCAACACTTGCCGAAACGCACCAGGACATCGTCGATGCCGCCGACCCGAACCGCCTGCTCCTGGCCGGCGATCTTGCGCATCAAGCGGCGCAGCGCGCCCTCGGCCGGTTGCGGCCGCTGCAGCTGTTCTGCAGGCAGCAGTCGCGCCAGCACCTGGTGCGAGGTCACTCGGCCGTAGCCGATCGCTGCGAGCAGATCGTCCTCGCTCGGGTGCGAGAGGTCGGCCAGCAGCTGCGTCATCCGGCCTTCCTTGCGCAGCGCCGTCA
>DASPMH010000206.1:0-2153 GCA_035627175.1 Terriglobales bacterium
CGGGCGATGGCGACCGAACGTTTCCCTCCGCCGAGAGCATCGCCGGCGCAGAGCTCGATGGCCTCGGCATGCCGCGCCAACGTGCCGAGTCGCTGCGGCAGCTGGCGCGCGCTGTCGCCCGACGCGACATCGATCTCGACAGCTCCGACGCCGCAGAGCTGACGGCGAAGTTGTGCGCGCTGTCCGGTATCGGCCCTTGGACGGCGCAGTACATCACGATGCGCGCCCTCGGCGAGCCGGACGTCTTTTTGCCGGCGGATCTCGGCGTCCGCCGCGCCTTGGCGAACGGCGCGGGCTTGCCGTCGCCGCGACAAGCCGAGCAGCGCGCCGAAGCGTGGCGCCCGTGGCGTTCGTACGCCGTACTTTGTCTGTGGCACAGCCACTGAGGAGGACTTCCATGTTCCATTCGTACTTGGATACGCCGATCGGACGGCTGCTGCTGGTCAGCGATGGCGAGGTGCTGATCGAGATCCACTTCGAGAGCGACGGCCAGCCGGTCGCCGCACCACCGGACTCGCGCGCCGATGACACCGCGCTGGCACAGGCGGCGCGCGAGCTGAGCGAGTACTTCTCCGGAAGGCGCCGCAGCTTCGAGGTAGCGATCGGCTTTCGCCGCGGCACCGAGTTCCAGCGCGAGGTGTGGCAAGCGCTGCGCGACATCCCCTTCGGCACGACGATCTCCTACGGCGAGCTGGCGCGGCGCGTGCGCCGGCCGAACGGCTTTCGCGCCGTCGGCGCCGCCAACGGCCGCAACCCGTTGCCGATCGTCGTGCCGTGTCATCGCGTCATCGGCAGCGACGGCACCTTGACCGGCTTCGGCGGCGGCCTGCCGACCAAGCAGCACCTGCTCCAGCTCGAAGGTTGCGCCATCGCCGCGCGCGCAATCTCAGGACCTGGGAGACACCATCCGGTCCCCTCCCGCGTGAGCAATGGTGCGGACGGGAGAGGGTGAGGGAGGGGCTCTCGCGAGTGCGGCTACAGGGAGCGTGCCCTCCGGGCACTGCCCTGTTGAAAGAGGGGCGTTGGGAAAAGACGGGTGGGGCGTGATAGCAACGCGCCGTGCCTTCCTGGACGATCGGTCACGTCGACAGTGAGCGCGGCTACTCCGGCGGCGAGGTCCAGGTGTTCCTTCTGCTCGAGGGACTGCGCCGCGCCGGCCATCGGCCGATTCTCTTTGGCCGCCCCAGCAGCCGCTGCGCGCGAGAGGCCGAACGCCGCGGGCTGACCTTCGTCCCGGTGCCGATGGCCAACGATCTCGATTGGCGCGGCTTTGCCGGCATGGCGCGCGCCTTCCGCGAGCACCATCTCGACCTGGTGCACACCCACACCGGTCGCGCCAATTGGCTCGGCGGCATCGCCGCCTGGCGCAGTCGCATTCCGGCGATCAGCACCCGCCGCATGGACCGCCGCGTCAAGAATAACTGGCGCAACCGGATGGTGTACGGCCGCTTCCTGCAGCGCGTCGTCGCCATCTCGCCGGCGGTTCGCGATTGTCTGATCGCCGGCGGCGTCGCCTCGGACCACGTCGTGCTGATCCCCGAAGCGGTCGATCCCAAGCGACTGATTGCGGCCTGCTCGCGCAGCGCGATGCGCGCCAAGCTCGGTGCGACCGACGCCGACGGCGTGCTGCTGGTCGTCGCCGCGCTGGTGCGTCGCAAGGGTATCGATGTCTTGCTCGACGCGCTCGCTGCGCTCGCCTCGCAGGGAGTGCGACCGCAGCTGTGGATCGCCGGCGACGGGCCGGAGAAGCCGAGCTTGGAGGAGCAAATGGCGCAGCTCGGCATCGCCGCCCAGGTGCGCTTCCTCGGCCGGCGCGAGGACGCCGCCGATCTCTACGCCGCCAGCGACATCTTCGTCGTGCCCTCGCGCCGTGAAGGGCTCGGCGTCGCGGCGCTCGAAGCGATGGGCGCCGGCCGGCCGGTGGTCTGCAGCGCCGTCGGCGGGCTGCCGTTCAGCGTCGTCGACGGCGGCACCGGCTTGCACGTCCCGCCGGAAGATCCCACCGCGCTGGCGGCGGCCTTGCGCCGCCTGCTCGACGATGTCGACCTGCGCTATCGCCTCGGAGCACAAGGCCCCGCCCGCATCGCCGAGGAGTTCACCCCGGAGCGCATGATCGCCGCCCACCTGCGCCTGTACGCCGAGGTGCTCGCCGC
>DASPMH010000207.1:0-3974 GCA_035627175.1 Terriglobales bacterium
ACGCGGAGCCCGCAGAGATCAGAAAGAAAAGAAAGCTTCTGATTCTTTCTGATCCTGTCTTCTTCTCCGATCTCCGCGAGCACCGCGTGCTCAGCGAGAACTCCTGCCGGCGCTGCTAACAATCCCGATGCTGCCAGCGCAGCAGTAGGCCAAGATTTCGCGCGGATCACGCGGAGCCCGCGGAGATCAGAAAGAAGAGAAAGCTTCTGATTCTTTCTGATCCTGTCTTCTCCTCCGATCTCCGCGAGCACCGCGTGCTCAGCGAGAAACTCCTGCCGGCGCTGCTAGCGATCACGATGCTGCCAACGTGGCAGTAGACCAAGATTTCGCGCGGACAACGCACAGCCGAGCACGGCGAAGATTCAGGCTGTACCGCCGGAGAGCGCGCGCTCCCCGAGCGGATGGGGCGGCGGCGTACGTGATCGCTTCCAGCGGCGATGCGCCAGCCGCGTGCATAACTACTGGTGCCGAAACGGCGAGGACCTCAGGGGCTAAGTCGGGTTGCAGCCGCTGTTCCCCCTGCAGCGTAATGGAAGCCAAGGTCGACCAAGCCATGATCGGCTGCGCTGCCGGCGACGACCGAGCCCAAGATGCCGAGGTCTGCGGCCGGCGCTGAGCCGGCGTCGACGACCGGACTGGCGGGCTCGACGTGGAAGTCGTCATCAGGCAGCGATGCCCCGCCGAGTACCCCGTCGGCGCCATCGGGATCGACGAAACGAGCGTCCGCTTGGAAGTCGGTCACCGACGCTACCACTCCTTGGCTGTACGCTCCGTTCTGCAGATTGAATTCGATGATCAGATCCTCCGCCGACTCGAGCTCTGCCGCGATGCCGCCGCGCAGATTTTGGTCGAAAATGTTGTTGAGTACGTGCACCCCGGGCGACGGCTGCCCGGCTGTGCCGAGCGTCATGCCCCAGCCGCCATTGCCGTAGACGGTGTTGTTCATCACCACCACCGCCGGCGATGAGAGAACACCTCGGCGGCCGACGCCGATGGCAATGCCGTCGTTGCCGTTGGCGTAGGTCAGATTGTTGATTACCTGCGCGCCGACAGCATCGCGCAGCAGAACGCCCGCTTGGCCGCTGCTGAAGATGGTGTTGTCGCGGACCAGACTGCCGCGGCTATGGCCGACGAAAAGGCCCTCGCCGGCGCTCGCACCGACGACGTTGCTGGTGATTGTGACACGGTAGCGCGATCCTAGTGTGCGAGCTGAGATCCCGCTACCGCCGTTGCCGAGCACCTGGTTGGCGTCGATGACCAGATCGCCGGCGCCGGTGACGTCGATGCCAAATTCGAGGTTGGCCTCGATTACGTTCTCCACCACTGTCATCGCGCCACTGCTCAGCTCCGGCGGCGGCGCCGTGGTCGCAGCGTTGATCGCGGCAAGAATCTCGTCGACGGTTATTCGCTCGTCGGCATTGGCATCGGCCGCAGAGCAATGCTGCGGTGCTGCGGACGAGGCGAGAGCCAACTGCACCGCGACGATGATCTCATCGACGGTGACGGTGCCGCTACCATCGCAGTCTCCCTGGAGATCAGCTGCTTCGGCGACGATTTGGATGCCTCCGCTACTTTCGGATACGCGGTTGCTGGCGATGCGAAGGTTGGCAGAGCGCGCCACGCGGATTTCTGCACCGCGGACTTGATTGGCTTCGATGGAACCGCCACGTGCGCCGCGCAGAGAGATGCCACCGCCGGTCACTGTGTTCTGGGCGATCTCAGCCTGTGCATCGCCGGCGAACATACGAAATTCTAGGCCGCCGACCGGCAGCACGCTTTCGCGAACGATGTTGCCTCGTGCCACGAGATCCTGCTCGATCTCGGCAAAAAGATGGCCGGTGGTGTTAGCGGTGAAGCGGCCAATTTCGAACGAGTCCGCATCTCCGCCGAGGAAGATGTTGGCCACCTGGTTGTCGGCGATGACAATCTGCGATCGCGCCGACGGATCGGCGGGTTCGACTTCATAACTGCGCAAGGCGAATAGCGCGCCGGTGATCTCATTGCCGGTAACCTCGGCCGTGGTGGCGACGGTGAGCCCCAATTGTGTCAGCTGACACTGCTCGACGAGGGCATCGCTGGCGGTGATCGCGACCGTCCCCGCCTGATTACGCCTCAGCTCAGCGCGTGTGGCTGAGATAATGAGCCCCGCAGCGATTCTATTGTCGAGCACGTCTACGTCATCGCCATTGAGGGTGACCATCATCGCATCGTTGTCGGTCAGCGACAGATCTCCTCCGTTGATGACCGCTTCGCCGATGTCGTTCATCGTCATTGTCAGGTCAGCCGAGCTGACGGAGCGAACCAGCAGTAGCGGCGCGACATTGCTGGCAAGCTCGATCGTACCCGCCGCCGCCAAGTCGAGCCGACCGGCGGTGACGACGTTGTCCGTCAGCGTCAGCTGCGTTCCGCCGCTAGCGGAGATTGCGTCGTGGCTCGCAGCAACCTGATTGGCCGATATCTGCGTGCGCTCGCTGCTGACGACGCTGATGCCGTCGCGGGCGCCGGCGACGATATTCGATGCAATCACTCCGCCGCTACCGTCCTGTACAGCGATGCCGCCATTGGTCGAGTTGATCGTGTTGCGTAGCACCGAAGGTCGTATCCGCCCCGCGGCGTCGCCCAAAGTGGCGATCGCCGAGAACGACGTGTTTTGAAAGGTCGAGTCGGTTACCGAGACATCTCCGACAGCGCGCAGGTAGACCCCGCGAGTACTGTTGCGCACGGCGACGTGGCGGACGCTGATGCGTGTCGCGCTCACCCCGGTTTCTGAATGCGGCCGAGCCTCGACACCGGCGTCCCGTGCGCCCTCTATGGTGAAGCCGTCGATGACGATGTCGTGTCTGCCGAAGATCAGAAAGCCGGAGACGAAGGCTTCGGTAGCATGCGTCGGCATGATCGTAATTGCTCCCGGCGCATCGCCGGTGAGCGCACCCGTTTCGTCGGCGAGAAAGACGATCGGCTGATCGCGCCGGCCGTTACCCTCGGGTTGAACGTTGCTGTCGTGATAGACGCCGGGGCCGACGATCACCTCGTCTCCCGGCGCGGTCAGCAGCGCTGCGGCACGGCTGATAGTCGCGAACGCCGTGGCCGGCGTGAGCCCAGCATTCGCATCGTCGCCGCCGGTGCGGACGTAGTAGGTCGTCGCTGCCGCCGGGCTAGCCAGCACCGCGGTGCCGAGCCAAGCCAAAGCGACTGTTCGGAGGCTTCTTGCCCACTGTCGACGCTGCACGGGTGTCCCCTTTCCCAGGCTGGTGCCGCCGCGCCCATCGCCGCGAGCCATGCCTCAGTTGACGGGGTACGGCGCTGGTCGTCGTTACTCAAGCACAAAATGAGGTTTACTATGCGGTTGCGCATGTATGCGGCGGTGCGCTGCGCCCAACCACCGCTCTCGCTGAACACGCGCACGTCAGTTGTCATCATCGTGATCTCCTCTGCGCCCTCTGCGGTGAGGACTGTCACGCCGCGGTGCGTGCTTGCGTCGCGTACCGCGGGACGTCTAGGCAGCGGCGATGAGGTTGCGGCCGTCTTGGGTGCTGGTTGGTTCGTATTGGCTCGGCGCCTGTCTCGGGCTGGCGCTGCTGTCGTCGCTGCTGCCGACGGCGTTGGACCCTCTCGTCGGCGTGCTTGGCGGCGTCGCGACCGCGGCGTGGTGGTGCTGGTGGACCAAACCGGCGGGCTGGCTGGTAGCGCTGTCGCTGCTCTTGGTCGCGGCGACCTGGGCGTTGTGGCTGTACCTCGCCATTGCCTTCGGCGTGCTGCTCGCCTGGACCTTGCCCCCCTGGGGATGGCTGCTGTGCCTCCTGCTCGCCCTGGTGGCCGCCGCCAGCCAGCTGCGCCCGCCGCAGCGGCGCTTTCTCCACCCGCTGCTGCCGCTCGGCTTGTGGATCGTGCTGGTGCTCGCCGGCTGGCCGCGAGAGGAGGAGCTTCTCCGTTGCGACGACTACCTCGCGCTCTCCCCCGGCGCCGAGCTGGTG
>DASPMH010000208.1:0-2275 GCA_035627175.1 Terriglobales bacterium
GGCCGGAGCTGGCGAGATCGGCGAGACTGACGGTGCGGCTGGCGCCGAGATGGGCGCCGCCGCGGATGACGTAGACGCTGCCGGAGTGCGTCTCACCGATGTGATCTTCCTGATCGGCGCCGAGGAGGACATCGGCGATGCCGTCGCCGTCGACGTCGCCGCTTCGCACCCACATGCCGAGCCGGCCGCTGCGCTGGCCGCCGATCAAGGTGACCATGGTAAGCTCGGCTGGCGGCTGGCGCAGGTCGATGATCTCACCGGCCTCGGCGAGCTGCCTGAGGGCCGGCCCGCCGGCGATGATCGACAGCGCGCCGTTGCCGGCGAGGGCGGCGGTGAAGCTGTAGTTCTGCCGGCCGATCATCAGATCGGCGATGCCGTCGCCGGTGACGTCGTCGATCCACATCTCGTTGCCGGCGTTCTCCTGGCGAGCGCTGCCGGCGATACGCAGCACCCGCGGCTGAACGATGCTGGTGTCGACGATGCCGGCGATGGTTCCGTCGCCGAACACCAGCTGAATCAAGCCGGCGCGGTCGCGTCCGAGTGGGCTCGCCAGCATCGCGGCCAAGGCATAGTCGGCGAGACCGTCGCCGTCGCAATCGCGACCGCCGGCGACGGGTACGCCGAAAGCGCCGTTGCCCGAGCTGCCGTGCACCCGTAGCAGCTCGCCGCTATCCGCCGTCACCTCGGCGAGATCAATGCGATGGTACTGCGCCAGGACGGTGTTCGCCGCGAGCGCGAGAGCCACGACGACGAGGTATGCGAATTTCGGCAGGCGGAACATCGGCCCGCGATTGTAGCTGCCGCCGGCAGCAGTGGCCATTGCCAACTTGCGACCCATTGCAGTAGCCGCGGAAGCCTGACATCCACGGCGCGGCATCCGCCGCCGGCGGTGCAGTCGAACCTCGAGGAGAACACATGGCACGCAAGGTATTCGTCGTAGGCGTCGGTATGACCAAGTTCGAGAAGCCCGGCAGTCGCGCTTGGGATTACCCCGACATGGCCAAAGAGGCGGGCGAGAAGGCGCTGGCTGATGCCGGCGTTGCCTACGATCAGGTCGAGCAGGTGGCGGTAGGCTACTGCTACGGCGATTCGACCTGCGGCCAGCGTGCCGTCTACCAGCTCGGCATGACCGGCGTGCCGATCTACAACGTCAATAATAACTGCGCGACCGGCTCGACGGCGCTGTTCATGGCGCGCCAGTTCATCGCTTCCGGCCTTGCCGACTGCGTCATGGCGCTCGGCTTCGAGAAGATGGAGAAGGGCTCGCTCGGGGTGAAGTATCAGGATCGCACCAACCCGATGGACAAGCAGTTCCAGCTGATGGTCGATCTGCGCGGCTTTGCCCCGGCGCCGGCGGCGCCGCAGTTCTTCGGCAACGCCGGCCGCGAACACATGGAGCGCTACGGCACTACCGCCGAGCATTTCGCCAAGATCGGCTGGAAGAACCACAAGCATTCGGTCAACAACCCGTACTCGCAGTTCCAGGACGAATACTCGCTCGAGCAGATTCTCGCCGCGCCGACGGTCTACGAGCCGCTGACCAAGCTGCAGTGCTGCCCGACCTCCGACGGCGCCGGGGCGGCGATCGTCGCCAGCGAGGAGTTCGTCCGCAAGCACAACCTGCAGGGCAATGCCGTCGAGATCCTCGGCATGGCGATGACCACCGACCTCGCCAGCACCTTCGACGAGAAGAGCTGCATCAAGCTGGTCGGCTCCGACATGACCAAGAAGGCGGCGCAGAGCGTCTACCAGCAGTCGGGCTTCGGCCCGGAGGATGTCGATGTCGTCGAGCTGCACGACTGCTTTTCGTGCAACGAGCTGATCACCTACGAAGCGCTCGGCCTGTGCGAGGAAGGCAAGGCCGGGGAGTTCATCGACTCTGGGGCCAACACCTACGGCGGCCAGGTGGTGATCAACCCGTCCGGCGGCCTGATCTCCAAGGGCCATCCGCTCGGCGCGACCGGCCTGGCCCAGTGCGCCGAGCTCAACTGGCAGCTGCGCGGCCAAGCCGACAAGCGCCAGGTCGAGGGCGCCAAGATCGCCCTGCAACACAACCTCGGCCTCGGCGGAGCCGCGGTAGTCACCATGTACCGCAAGGCGCTGTAGCTGCGCTCGGTAGAGCGCGGCAGGCTCGCTGTAGCTGCGCTCGGTAGAGCGCGGCAGGCTCGCTGTAGCTGCGCTCGGCAGAGCGCGGCAGGCTCGCTGTAGCTGCGCTCGGCAGAGCGCGGCAGGCTCGCTGTAGCTGCGCTCGGCAGAGCGCGGCAGGCTCGCTGTA
>DASPMH010000209.1:0-4653 GCA_035627175.1 Terriglobales bacterium
TCGATACCTACGAGATCGGCTGGCGGCAGGCACTGTTCGATCGCAAGGTGCAGGTCACCGCAGCGATCTTTTACAACGACTATTCCGACCTTCAGGTCGATGGCCGCGCCAAGCCCGGCCGTCCTGAGATCACCAGCGCGCTGATCAACGCCAAGGCGGCGAGAACCTACGGCGCCGAAGGAAGCATCACCTGGCGGGTCGCCGAGCCGCTGACCTTGGCTGTCAACGCCGGCTACCTCAACGCCAAGTACACCGACTTCAAGAAGGCCGGCTCCGCCGTTCTGGCCGACTTCGACCTAGACGGCGCGCGGATGGTCAAGGCGCCAGAATTCCAACTCTCCGTGACGGCCGACCTGGATCAACCGATCAGCGACGACTGGCGACTCGTCGGCTCAGCGCTCGTATCACATGTGTCGGGGCTTATCTGGCAGTATTCGGCCGCCCCTGGGGTTCTGCCCGACGCCACGTCACCCGGGTACTGGCAGACCAATCTCCGGCTGGGCGTAAAGTCGGTTGACGACCGATACGGTCTGTCCATCGTGGCGGACAACGTCTTCAACGAGCTGCACTATACCTATGGCGGGTCCAACCCGTTCGGAACCTTCAACGGCAACGCTACGCCGCGCATCGTCCGCGCCGAGCTGACATTCAAATATTGAGGGAGACACCTGTGTCGTTGAAGGGAAACCGCGTCTTAGTGATCGGCGGCTCGTCGGGCATCGGTTTTGCCGTTGCTCGCGCCGCTCTGGACCACGGCGCTGAGGTCATCGTGGCGTCGAGTAGCGCAGAGCGGGTACAAACCGCGATCAGGCGCCTCGGCGGTGGGGAAGGCGTTAGCCTCAATGTCACCGATGAGCCGGCCGTGGCGGAGTTCTTCTTGCGCCGCGAGCGGTTCGATCATGTCGCATTCACCGCGGCTGACTGGGCGCAAGTTGACCATCTCGATTTCTCGGGAACGGACCTCGTCGGGGCCCAGGACTTGTTCTCCGTCCGCTTCTGGGGCGCGGTCTCGGTCATCAAACATGGTGCGAGGCATGTCGCGCCGGGCGGGTCAATCACCCTAACCAACGGTATGGCGGCCCATCGCCCACAAAAAGGATTGGCAATCGCAGCGGCAATGTCCGGCGCGGTCGAGCACCTCGTGGCAGGCCTTGCTGTAGAACTCGCTCCGATACGCGTCAACGGCGTCTGTCCTGGGGCCATCATCACCGAAGCTTGGGATGACGTTCCGCCAGAATTTCGCGCCGTCCAGGAGCAGCGGCTTTCGGGGCAGCCGTTGCCCCGGGCAGGAGAGCCGTCAGAGGTGGCCGAGGCATACCTCTACCTGATGAAGGGCACTTACACGACAGGCCAAATCCTTCGCGTAGAGGGCGGATGGAGCCTAGCGGGTTGAGCGTCGCGCTGAACAGTCCTCTCGCTCAGCGCAGGTTGGATAAGGGAGTAGTGAATGCCTAAAGCCATTGACGATGTGATTGCCGAGGCGGAAATCCGCGAGCTGCAAATGCGATATTGCCGAGCGGTGGACCGCATGGACTTCGACCTTCTGCGCGGTTGTTTCCATCCGGATGCACAAACCGATTACGGCTACTTCGGCGGCGATGTCGACGCATTCATCGCGGCGGCCCGCGAAGGACTTAAGGCCTACTCGGTAACAACCCACTTCACCGGCAATCAGCTCATCGAGATCGATGGAGATAGCGCATGGGCAGAGCATTACGCGATTGCAACGCACCGAACCCCGGCCGACGAGCAGGGTCGAGAGCGCGACTTTGTCACGAGCGTCCGATACATCGACGCCATCGCACGCCGCGACGGTACGTGGAAGCTGACTAAGCGTAGACTTATCCTTGACTGGTCTCGCATCGACATTGTGGAGCAGAATATCGTGCTGGACGTCGAGATGGCGCGCCGCGACCGCTCCGATGTGTCGTATGAACGTCCTGACTAGGCTGACGAGACCTAGTGCCACTTAAACCGGCCCATCGGGGGCCTTGAGTAGTTCAGCGCGTCATCTGCTCGTTTGGGCTGAAAGTTGGCTTGTTAGAAATTTGCTTTCGCTAAGTAGTATTTCCTGCAAGGCCTTAAAGCGATCGCGCTTTATTGCATCTCCAATACCGAAAGCAATGATGGCATGACTTAACGTCTTCGGGGTCTCCCAGACTGGCGCAAGCACGACGGTCACACCTGAGATATAATTTCCTCTATCGACAGCAAACCCCTGTATTCGCGTTTGCTCAACCTGAGAAAGCCACTCTTTCCAAGTAGGTGGACTATCCCATCTTAATTTTTCAAACTTGTGGTGAAGCTCGCCCACATCCCAATCTCCGAATGCCGCCAGACACCGGCCCGTGGCGCCATCAAACGAAGGAAAAAAACTTCCTACGTGGGTCGTGAGCTGAAGAGTTGGGTCACTCTGAGAGACGGCAACGACGATGCTTTGTTCGATGCTGGCAATCCGCAACCCCACCGCTTTGACATTGAACTCTCGGCTTATTTTGTCGATAATCGGTTGGACGAGATCGACAAATCCGTTCCGCCGCAACCAATGTTGCGCGAGCGTCAAGACCCCGGCGTCGAGAGAATATTGCTTCGTGGCTGGGTTAAAGGCGACGAAATGTTCGGCCACCAGTGCGCGCAGCACATGAAGACATGTGCTGGGAACAAGGTCCAACGAGGTGGCAATCGCCTGAAGGTTCAAAGGCGTTTCGGCATTGCTGAGCAGGCGCAGCACCGCCGAGGCCCTGGAAATCGCGGGCGCCTTGCTTTCCGCGACGGCCTGCCTGAGTGCCCGGACAGAGTCAGTAGGTTCCGTCCGATTGTCTCTACTCGCCATAATGTCCTTTGAAGCCCCCGTGATTTTCTCGACCGCCCGGGACTGATCCTAGACGTAACAACATTCCTTGCAATGTGGTGCGCAGACCCCTGCGTTTGGGACTGCCTATCCGCATTCGACGGCCTTCTTCAGACGACAATCACACAAAAATTCGATATATGCAATTATGTTTTCTTATTTACAATCACTATTTGCCTCGTTAGCTTCTCCGGACAACCATGCGCGAGCCTGAAAAATCAGCCGCGCAGTCTCATGGAGGGGATTGTTGCCATGAAATACCGGTATCTTCTGGCGACTTGCGGCCTTGCCCTGCTGACGGCGCCCCACGCACAGGCGCAGAGCGCCGAGGAAGCTGGTTCGGAAATCATCGTTACTGCGCGTAAACGCACCGAATCCATCCTCAAGGTGCCCGTCGTTGCCACGGCAATCGGACAAGAGGAGCTGGAGCGACATCAGCTCAACGACCTCCAATCAATAGCAACGCGTGTTCCGGGCCTGACCCTGGGCGAGGGTGTGGGAACAGTCGGATTGCAGGTATCGATGCGCGGCATTGGCCCCACGTCGCAAACGGCGACAGTCGACCAATCCGTCTCGCTCAATATTGATGGCCTTGCTCTCAGCCAGGGCTTCGCGTTCTCCGCGGGCATGTTCGATGTGGGGCAGATAGAGGTACTGAAGGGGCCTCAGGCCCTGTTCTTCGGCAAGAACAGTCCTGCGGGTGTGATTTCACTGCGCAGCGCGGACCCGACGGATGAATTCGAGCTGACGGCGCGCGCCGGGTACGAGATCGAAGCCCGCGAGAAAGTTGGCGAGTTGGTTGTTTCCGGCCCGGTCGCACCCGGTCTCAAGCTGAGGCTCGCGACCCGCTACAGCGATTCCGACGGCTTCTTTCGCAACACCGGGAGTCCGATCCCCAATCTGGGCAGTCTGCCGCCCAAGCATCGCCGGCTCGGGCCCAGCCATGAATGGATCGTCCGTGGGACAGCGCTGTTCGAACCCAGCAGCAGCTACACCGCGCGGCTAAAGCTTAACTACGTCGACTTTCGAATGGTAGGCAGCGGGGGCGACGGCCAAGTGACCTACTGCCCCGACGGCCGGGGCGGGGTCGCGCCCATCAACGTGCCCTTCCTGCAGGACAGCGACTGCAAACTCGACCGCAACACACAACTCGGTGACTTTGACCCCGCGTTCTATCCCGGCATCCGCAACAACGGCGTCCCGTTCGCGGATTCGTTTCAGCTCTTCGGCACGCTTGAACAGGATTTCCGCTTTTCCGACGGCCTGACGCTCACCTCGGTGACGGGCGGCTACAGGATGCGCCAAGACAACCTCATCAGAGGCGACGGCAGCAGCACCACGGTATTCGCCGCTGATTACGGCTTTCGTAACAAGCAGTTCACGCAAGAGCTGCGGCTGACCTCCGATTTCGTGAACGCGCCGCTCAACTTCATGGTCGGCGGGTTCTACCAAAGAGGCCGGATGGAAGTGACGAACGGACTGCGCGGCAACGGCGCCTTCGGCCTGCCGCCTCTGCTGCAATCCGCGCTACATAAGGTGGATATCGATTCCATCTCGGCGTTCGGCCAGCTGATCTGGAAGATCACGCCCAAGGTCGAGCTCGCAGGTGGCGCCCGCTGGACACGCGAGACGCGTGAGCACCGTGAATTCGACGGTTTCAACAACTACGCGCCCGTCCCGTTGCTGGTCCCCAAACTGCGGGCGAGCAACATCTCGCCCGAGGCGTCACTGACTTATACTCCGACCGATGACCTGACCGTTTTCGGCTCATACAAGCAGGGCTTCAAATCGGGTTCGTTCAA
>DASPMH010000210.1:0-4443 GCA_035627175.1 Terriglobales bacterium
TCTACAATGAGCCCCGCGGCACCTTCCTGCCGTCGATCACCTATTAGCGGGCTTACGGCTGGATCAATGGCGGCGGGGGAAGCGGGGGCGTTGCGCGTTGGCGATCACATCGAGACCGTGGCGGGCGAGGCGCTCGATCTCCGGGGTGGGATTGGAGTCGAGTGCGTCGAGGAAGTGCTGATAGGCCGGAGCTGGCTGGTTCATCTCTTCGAGATGAATCCTGCCGGCGCCGGCGTGAGCTGCCGCACGCAACGGGCCGCGAGGATAGTCGTGCAGATGGCGTAGATAGACCGTCAGCGCCGCATGCGGATGGCCGGCCCGGCGTAGCCAGTCGGCGAGCTGGATAGATGCCCGCGGCGTCAGCGCGCCGCGCGCTTGTGCTGCGGGTAGGGCGAAGTAATGCTCCGCCGCCGCGGCGAGCTCGCCGTCCTCGACCAGTTGATTGAGCGAGCGCGCCCCGGGCTCGAGCTCGATGTCGAACTCTTGATTCGGGAAGTCTCGCGGGGCGCCGGCGATCTCGCGCCGGTTCCACCAGAACGCCAGCGCCAGCCCGCCGAGAAATCCGCCGAGGTGCGCTCCGTATGCGACGCCGCCGCCGCGGCCGGTATCCGCGGCCAGGAACGGCAGCAGGTTGTCGATCACGAAGTACATCCCGAGTACCAGCCGCGCCGGTACGTAGATGGTTTCCATCAAGATCGGAAAGAAGAAGATCAGCAGCCGCACTTTGTTGTGAGGAAACCACTTGAAGTAGAAGCCGAGCACGCCCGAGATCGCACCGGAGGCGCCGATCAATGGCATTGCGGAGGAGAGATCGAAGACGGCGTGGAACATCGTCGCGGCGACGCCACAGAGGAGATAGGAAAACAGGAACCGCAGCCGGCCGAGGCGATGCTCGACGTTGTCGCCGTAGATCCACAGGAACAACATGTTGCCGCCGAGGTGGGCGAGGTTGTCGTGCAGGAACAGCGACGCGAACAGGTCGGAGGCTTCCGGCAGGTTTGGCTTGAAGCCGTGCAGATAGACGAAGATGTCGTAGGCGCTGATCTGCTCGAGCATCTGCCGCAGGACATCGTTGGGTAGCTCGCTGGCGAGGATCTGCAGATACTCCTGCAGCGCCGGATCGCCTGGATCGGGCCGAAGCCTTCCCAAGGGCAGGGCGTAGAGAACGAAGGCGGCGATGTTGATGCCGATCAGGGCATAGGTCACCACCGGCACGCCGCGCGGATTGGGCGTGTCGCCCAACGGAATCATGGCTTTCCGGCGTATCCCGCCCCCCAACCCCGCACAAGCCAGCAGTGCTCGCCCAACCCCTCAAATGGCCCGCACGTGCCGATCAACTCCCCAAGGCCCCAATCCGGCAATCCGAGCCACGCCTCGACCAAGCCAATAAGTCCCCCATGCCAGGAGGGCGCTAAGCAGCACTGCCGTGCCGACGACCGTCACATCGAGAGCGGAGAGCTCCCCGAGCCGCTCGAGCAGAAGAAACAGATCGTCGCTGCGCCAGCGGCTCGGGTCCGTCCCTTGGACGACAGCAGCCGCCAGCTTCGAGATCAGGATCGAGGCCATCTCGTAGTAGTCGCCGGTCAGTGAGATGAACGGCGCGAAAGCGATGGGAATGGCCGCGCCGAGCTGGAGCGCGGCGGGCGCGGGCGCGGCCTGAGCGGCAGCGCGCAGCAGCGGAACACCGAGCACCACGGTCAAAAGGAAGGGCAGGGCATCGGTGGCGAGGTAGATCCAATCGCTGCCGTGGGTGTCGAAGCCGGTGAGCTGGCCGGCGTACTCGGAGCCGACCGCAACGAAGGGAAACCATCGCTGCAGCAGCGCCGCACCGTAGATCGCGTCGATCTCCAAGCGAGTCACCTCGCCGCCGCTCCACAGGCAACCGTAGGCATGCAGCAGCTCGTGCACCGGAACGTAGAGCCACCAGCTCAACACCGCCGCGAATAGGAGCAGCCACAGCGCCCGCGGCTGAGCCGCCGCCGCAGTGAGCGCGGCGAGGTAGTCATCGAGAGGAGCACGCAGAAAGGCAATCACCGCCGCAGCGTTACCGCAGCAGGGACGACGATGCACGCAGTCTCGCGCAGTCACTGGCCTGACGTCCCGAGATCAAAGCTCGCAAATCTTCCCGCCAGCGGTGTAGCTGCGCTCGGTAGAGCGCGGCGGCTCGGCTCACCCTGCCGCCGTCTACCGACGGCAGCTACACGACATCTCAGCCGGCGGGAGCATCCGAGGGTAAGTGTAGGCGCAATTGAATTGAGGATGTCCTTGTGGCGAGATGCGGCGCACAGGAGGGCTGAATGCGATATTCGCTTTGGATCGCTGCGATCACTCTGATCGGACTGTGTGCCATGCCGTCGGCGGCCGCGGAGCACAAACTGACCATCGTCAACATCGAGTACGAAGGCAGCAAGGCCTGGATCCCCTTGCCGATCGTCGTCAACAAGGGCGACAAGGTCATCCTCAAGCTGATCAACAACGTCCCCTCCGACCCGAACCAGCACGGCTTTGCCGTGCCGGCGTACAACATCAACGAAGTCGTCACCCGCGGCGAGCCCAAGTCGATCGAGTTCGTCGCTGACAAAGCGGGCATCTTCCCGGTGACCTGTCAGCTCCATCCCGCCCACGTCGGTGGGCAGCTGATCGTGCTGGAGTAGCTTTGCCGAGTGATCTGATGCAGCGCGCTCACTCGATTCCCACCGAGCTGATCGACACCGGCTGCGACGCCAGCCTCGCCGAGCACCTCCGCCGCATCGGCAGCTACATGGAAGGGTGCGGGCTGCTGCTCCACCCCGTCGGCCGCGGGCCGGTGCGCGACGAGCTCGCCTCCTTCCTGCAAGCGCATAGCGAGCCGGTGGTAGCGGAGTGGGTGCGCACCGTCGGCGAGGCCTTCTCGATCCCCGCCGCCGATCGCGGTCAGCTGCGCCAGTGGATGAGCGATGCCTACCAGCGCTGGGTGCACCACGTCGCCGATCCGACCGACGTCGAAACCTACGTCTATCTGCGCAACCACGCCCGCCACGCGTTCATCTCCGGCTTCCCCGCGTCGCGCTTTCTCGCCGGGCAAATGATGCTGCAGCAGATTCTGTCGGATCGCATCAGCCGCGACTGCGGCACCGACATCGCCTGCCGCGATCGCCTGGTGTCGCTGCTGCAACAGGAGTTTCAGGAACGGCTGTTGAACATCAGCGATTTCTTCGTCGAGGCGCGCGAGGAAGAGCTGCGCGAGCAGGAGGCCAGCTACCAGAAGGCGATCGACAATGCTCCGGCGGCGATTTTCCGTCTCGATCAGGATGTCGGCACCATCCTCGACGCCAATATCGTCGCCGAGCGAACTTTGAGCTTCCCCCGCGCCGAGATGATCGGCATGCGCATCTGGGATCTGATCCCGCAAGCCGAACGTCCCAAAGCGACCCGGCTCTTCGAAGAGACCCGCAGCCGTGGCCACTCGAACCGTGAGGATCTCCACCTCCAGCGGCGCGACGGCAAGCTGGTGCCGGTCTTTTTCAGCGGCGGCTTGATCGAATACCGCCAGCGCCGCTTCTTCCAGGTGATCTGCGTCGATATCTCCGACCGCAAACGTCTCGAAAGTCAGCTGATCCAGTCTGAGAAAATGGCGGCCGTCGGCCAACTCGCCGCCGGTATCGCCCACGAGATTCGCAATCCGCTCGGCATCATCACCAACGCCCTCTACGACCTCGGTGAGATCGTGCAGAGCGACGATCCCGACGTCGGCGAGGACCTGCGCATCGCCAAAGAGGAAATGCGGCGCGTCCAGGACATCATCAACAACTTGCTGGAATTCTCGCGCGAATCGAAAGCCGAGGTCGAACCGGTCGACATCAACGAGCTGCTGCGGCGGACGCTGCAACTGCTGACCAAAGGCCTGCAAAAGAGCGGCGTGCACGTGGTCACCGACTTCGGCCCGCTCGGCATTTGCCGCGCCAACCAGAACGGCCTGCGTCAGGTCGTTCTCAACCTGATCACCAACGCTGTGCAGGCGATGCCAAGTGGGGGCACGCTGACCCTCCGCACCCGACTGCGCATTGACGGGCGGGTCCAGCTCGACGTCAGCGATACCGGCGTCGGCATCCCACCCGAGCATCTCACCGACATCTTCAACCCGTTCTTCACCACCAAAGATCCCGGGCAGGGCACCGGACTCGGGCTGTCGGTGGTGCATTCGGTGGTGCACCGCTACGGCGGAGAGATCCGCGTCGAGAGCCAGCTCGGCCGCGGCACAAGCTTCACCATCGAGCTGCCATGCCCTTGCGAAAACGGCGCCGAGCCGGATGACCAACCCTGACCCAGCAGCCTCCGCGAGTGCGTCCCCTTTCCCAAAGGAGGCGCTTCGGCCGTGAGCCCAATCCGTACGTTGCTGGTCGAGGACGAAGCCAACATGGTGCGCACGCTGACGCGCATCCTCGAGCGCAAGGGCTTCAGCGT
>DASPMH010000211.1:0-6098 GCA_035627175.1 Terriglobales bacterium
AGCGGGCGTGGTGCACGCGCCGCAGTTGGTCGAGTGGTACAACAACTCGTTCTACGGTGAGATCACCCGCATGGTTCCCAACGATCCGTTCCCGGGTTACATGCCGCCGCCGCTCGACGGCATCTGGGCGACGGCGCCGTATCTGCACAACGGCAGCGTGCCGACCATCGAGCTGGTGCTGAACAGCCAGGCCCGGCCGACCTACTGGCGCCGCATCGACCTCGACAGCGCTCACTACGATCAAGAAGCGCTCGGCTGGCCGTTCCTGTCGTTGCCGTACTCGCAGGCCGAAGCGCCGGCGGCAGAGCGGCCGATGATCTACGACACCACCTACTTCAGCCAATCCAACCGTGGCCATGTCTTCGGCGATCATCTCAGCGACGGCGAGCGCCGCGCCGTGCTGGAGTACCTCAAGACGCTGTGATGCGCGCTTGCAGTCTCGCAAGCGCCAGGTAGAGCAGATTTAGATGAAGCAGGACGACGGCCCCGCGCCGGCACCGCCGGCCGGTGGCGCCCGGCCGGCTGCGGCGAGCAGTTCGGCTGCCGCGGACGACGAGATCGCGCTCAGCCGGCATCCTCAAGGCCCCGTTGTCTGGTTAGCCCTGGGAGCGCTGGGCGTCGTCTACGGCGACATCGGCACCTCTCCTCTCTACGCTTTGCGCGAGTGCTTCCACGGCGCCTCCAGCGTCGCGCCGACGCCCGAGAACGTCCTCGGCATACTGTCTCTGGTGTTCTGGTCATTGATGGTGGTGATCTCCGGCAAGTACCTGTCGTTCGTGATGCGTGCCGACAACCAGGGCGAGGGCGGCATCATGGCGCTGCTGGCACTGGTGACGCCGCGCGGCACCACCATGGATCTGCCGCGCACGGCGCTGGTGCTGCTCGGCTTGTTCGGTGCGGCGCTGCTGTATGGCGACGGTGTGATTACCCCGGCGATCTCGGTGCTCTCTGCCGTCGAGGGATTGGGCCTGATCACCCATCGCTTCGAGCCATTCATCCTGCCGATCGCGATCGGGATCCTGTTGATGGTCTTTGCGGCGCAAAAGCGAGGCACCGCGGGATTGGGCGCGATCTTCGGACCGGTGATGTTGCTGTGGTTCTTCACCATCGGCGGCCTCGGCGTGGTCGCGATCCTGACCCAGCACTCGCAGCACACCTCGGTGCTGTGGGCGGTCAATCCACTTCATGCTCTGCACTTCTTTGCGGCCCACGGGTGGCACGGCTTTCTCGTCCTCGGGTCGGTAGTGTTGGCGATCACCGGTGGCGAGGCGCTGTACGCCGACATGGGGCATTTCGGCCGACGGCCGATCCGCATCGCTTGGTACGCCGTCGCCTTGCCGGCGTTGCTGCTCAACTATTTCGGCCAAGGAGCGCTGTTGCTGACCGCGGGCGATCGCGTCGTCCATCCCTTCTTCGAGCTCGCGCCGTCATGGGCGCTGCTGCCGCTGGTCGGGCTGTCGACGGCGGCGACGATCATCGCCTCACAGGCGCTGATCTCCGGCTCCTTCTCCTTGACGCAGCAGGCCGTGCAACTCGGCTACGCTCCGCGGCTGACCATCGTCCACACCTCCGGTACCGCTGAAGGACAGATCTACGTTCCCGAGGTCAATTGGGCCTTGATGGTGATGTGTGTCTTTCTGGTGCTGACCTTTCAGAACTCCAGCAATCTCGCCGGCGCATATGGCATCGCCGTCACCGGCACGATGTTGGTGACGACCTGTCTCTTCTATGTCGTCGCGCGCGAACGCTGGCACTGGTCGTTCTGGCACGCCGGCGCGATCGTCGCCGCCTTCTTGCTGTTCGACCTGTCGTTCCTTGCCTCGAATCTGGCGAAGATCGCTGACGGCGGTTGGTTTCCGCTGGCCGTTGCGGTGGTGATTTTCACCGCATTGTCGACCTGGAAGCGCGGCCGCGCCGAAGTCGCCGCGATCATGGCCGACGCCAGTCTGCCGCTCGACATGTTCCTGCGCGATCTCGAGATCACCAAACCGCATCGCGTCGACGGTACCGCAGTGGTGATGACCTCGTCGCCGCATGGCGTGCCGCTGGTGCTGTTGCACCACTTCAAACACAACAAGACTTTGCACAAGCGGGTGGTGCTGCTCTCGATCCTTTCGGAGCGCCGGCCCGAAGTTCCCGATCGCGACCGGCTCGAGGTTCAGGATCTCGGCCACGGCTTCTACCGCATCATCGCCCGCTTCGGCTTCATGGAAGGACCGCGTGTCGATCGAATCCTGCGACTGGCACAGGCAAAAGGAATGTCCTTCCAGCTGATGGCGACGACATTCTTCCTCGGCCGCGAGACCTTGCTGTCGACGGGCAAGTCGCGCATGGCGCGTTGGCGCAAACGCCTCTACTCGCTGCTGGCGCGCAATGCACCGTCGGCGACCGCGTATTTCGAGATTCCTCCCAACCGCGTCGTCGAGCTCGGCGCGCAGATCGAGCTGTAGCGTGCCGGCTCGCTAGCGATGGCGAAGATCCTGGTCGGCACCTCCGGGTGGGTCTATCCGAGTTGGCGCTCGCGCTTCTATCCCGAGAAGCTCAAACAGCGCGAGATCCTCACCTTCATGAGCCGCCAGTTTCCATCGCTCGAGGTCAACTCGACCTTCTATTCGCTGCAACGTCCGGAAACTTTCCAGCGCTGGTACGAGGAGACGCCCCCGCGTTTCGTTTTCGCGCTCAAGGGAAGCCGCTTCATCAGCCACAACAAGAAGCTGCGGGACGCGCGCGGCCCGCTCGCTAACTACTTTGCCTCCGGCATTTTGCGTCTCGGCGAGAAGCTCGGTCCGATCGTCTGGCAGTTGCCCGCAACAGCCAAGTTCGATGCCGACCGGCTGATCGAATTCTTCGAGCTACTGCCCAAGGACACGACCTCGGCAGCGGCTCTCGCGCGCGAGCACGATCATCGCGTCGAGGGCCGCAGTTGGACCGAATGCGCGGTGCAGCGGCGTATTCGCTATGGCCTCGAAGCGCGCCACGAGAGCTTCTTCGTGCCGGAGCTGGTGCAGCTGCTGCGCAAGTATCGCGTCGCCTTGGTCGTTTCCGATGCCGCGACGTGGCCGATGGTCGAAGAGGTCACCGCCCGTTTCGTCTACGTCCGGCTGCACGGCACGACTCGCACCTACGCCAGCCAATATAACGTCGAGCAGATCGCGCAGTGGGCCAACAAAATCCGTTCGTGGCACGCCGGCGGGCAGCCGAAGGGAGCACGCCGCGCATCGAAGCTCGCGTTGCCACCCGGCAAGACTCGCGACGTCTACGTCTATTTCGACAACGACTATGAAGCGAACGCACCGTGGGACGCGCAGCGGTTGATGGAGAAACTCGGGGCAATGTAGCTGCCGCCGGTAGGCGGCGGCAGGCGATCGGGGAGCTTGGCAGCGCCGTGATCGGGGAGCTGGCAGCGCCCGCCAGCGCCGCTCCCGTGGCAGCGCCCATGCGAGTGCCCCTCCCTAGCCCTCCCCCGTTCGCAGCAGTGCTCACGGGGGAGGGAATCCGGAAGGGCGCGGATCGGAACCAGTTAGGAGTGCTGGTCGATCTTGCCGCGCCAGGCGCCGGTGGCGCTGCCGCGGTTCTCGATGAACTCCTTAAAGCGCTTCAGGTCGCCGGCGACGCGCTGCGACAACACGCCGAGCATGTCGCCGGCACTCTCGGTGACGGTCTGCGGTTCGTACTCCATCTGCAGCATGACGCGGGTATCGCTGTCGGAGAGACGATGGAACGTCACCACCCCGGCATTCTTGGCGCCGCTGGTGCTCGTCCAGGCGATGCGCTTATCCGGGATTTGTTCATTGATCTCGGCATCCCACTCGCGTTCGACCCCGCCGACCTTGGCGCGCCAATGCAGATGGCTGTCGTCGAGCTGATGCACCTCTTCGACATCCTGCATGAAGCGCGGGAACTCTTCGAATTGAGTCCACTGGTTGTAAACTTCACGTACCGGAACATGAACATCGATGCTTTTCTCAATTGTAGACATGACTACCTCCTGTGTTTGCTGCCCTGAGCGGCAGGTACTCCTCACCGCTTGTCATCTGCAGATGGTGCAGAATGCGTGCCCGCTTGCGACCACGCCCCCCCACGCTGATCGTGCCTGACGCTAATCCCGGTGTGTCCCGGGGTTACAAAGTTCTCAGTCGGCTGCCGCTTTCCAAGCTTTCTTCAGATCTGCGGTGAATTGTCGCGTCTCGCTGCGGCGGGTTTCGTCGTCCGGCATGCGCAACAGGGAAGAAGGATGGACCGTCGCCATAGCCCGCGGTGCAATCGCGGACGCAATCCACTTGCCGCGGTCCCGGCTGACGCGGAAGCTCGCACCGAAGAGGGCTTGTGCCGCCGTTGCGCCGAGGCAGAGCACCACCTTCGGCCGCAATGCGGCGATCTCGGCTTCGAGCCAGGGCCGGCAGGCATGAATGTGCTGCGGCTTTGGCTTTTTGTGGATGCGCCACTTGCCGCGTGGTTCCCAGTAGAAATGTTTGACGACGTTGGTGACGTAGAGCGCGCCGCGATCGACCCCGGCGGCGGCCAGAGCCCGATCGAGTAGTCGACCGGCTGGGCCGACGAAGGGCTTGCCGTCGCGGTCCTCTTGGTCGCCCGGTTGTTCGCCGATCAGCATCATTCGCGCTTGTACGCCGCCCTCGCCGAAAACCGTCTGGGTGCCCCGCTGCCACAGCTCGCAAGCTTTGCAGCCACGCGCTGCCGCCGCCGCTTCATCAAGCTCGGCCGCGCCATTGGCGATCGCATCGCGCCAGGCACTTGGTTCCGGACCAGGTGCGGCTGCGGCGGCCGACTGTGTCTTCGAGCTGGCGCGAGCCATGGTCACTGTGAGGCGGAGGAGACCTTGATCAGCTTCGGCTTGCGCACCGCCGGCCGGCGGATCTCCTGTTTGCGCGTCGGCCGCTGTCGCTTAACGACCGGTCGCAGACGGACGGGTTTGCCGGTCTCCGCCGAGCGATAGAGGGCTTCGATGACACGGACGTCGGCCAGTCCTTCGATCCCCGAAGGCTCGGGGTTGCGGTTCTCGAGGACACAGTTCGAGAAGTACACCAGCTCGGCAGCGAACTGGTCGCTGCGGGCGAAGCGCTGCCTCCGTGTCCTACCGTTGACGGTCACCTCGAGAGCCAATCCCTCGGCGTATTCGTAAGCGGGATCGAGGCGAACACGGCCTGCGGTGCCGATCACTTCGTAGGCGGAAACGTCGGCGGCACCGAAGCTAGCGGTGAAGGTCGCCAGGCGATCGTCGGGAAAGCGCAAGATCGCGCTGGTCATCTCGTCGACTTCGGTGAAGCGGCGATCGCCGCTCCGGCTGCTGAAGGCGGTGACCTCGACCGGCTCGGCGCGGAATACCGAGCGGGCTGCGTTGATGCAGTAGATGCCGATGTCGAAGAGCGTGCCGCCGCCGAGCTCGCGCTCGAGCCGGATGTTGTCGGGTTTCACCTGCATGGCGAACACGGAGTTGAAGATGCGCGGCTCGCCGAGCTTTCCCGCGGCTACCAGCTCAGCGGCGCGCAGATTTGCCGCCTCGAAGTGCAGGCGATAGGCGATCATCAGCTTGATGCCGTTCTGTTCGGCGGCGCGAATCATCTGCTCGCACTCTGCGGCATCGACCGCCATCGGCTTCTCGCACAACACGTGGACCCCGGCGCGGGCGGCGCGGATGGCGAAATCCTTGTGCATGTTGTTGGGCAAGGCAATGTAGACCGCGTCGATCTCACCACTGGCAAGGCATTGGTCGTACTGCTGGTATGTGTAAGCGCGCTCGAAGCGATAGCGCGGCTGGAGCTCGCGTCGCTTGCGGCGGTCGCCAGAGACCACCGCCACCAGTCGCGAGTTGCGGGCATGGGCGAACGCCGGCAGCACCGCCACCTGAGCGATATGCCCGAGCCCGACCACCGCATAGCGCACGAGCTTCGAAGACGAGGAACGGGGTCTAGTCATCGCCAATCACCTGTCGGCCAGTGCAGTGAAGCTGTAGCGCGCGCTCTCCGATCGCCCCTGAGCCATCGCTATCGCGCCCGACAGCTCCACCGTTCCACTGCTCCACCGCTCCACCGCTCCACTCCCCTTCTCAGAAAAAATGAAACTCTCCGGAAAGGCCGACA
>DASPMH010000212.1:0-7069 GCA_035627175.1 Terriglobales bacterium
CGCCAGGAATTCGTGCGTGCCGCCGAGCTCGCCCTCGAGAGCGGTTTCGACGCGCTCGAGGTGCATGTCGGCCACGGCTATCTACTCAGCCAGTTCCTCAGCCCATACAACAATCGCCGCCGCGACGCCTACGGCGGCAGCATTGCCAATCGGGCCCGCTTTCCCCGCGAGGTGGTCGAGGCCTTGCGGCAGCACATCGGCCAGCGCGCCGCGCTCTACATCAAGCTGAACATGGAGGACGGTTTCGGTGGCGGTCTCGCTCTCGAAGACGGTGTCGCGGTCGCCAAGCTGTTCGAGAGTGACGGCTGCCTCGATGCGATTCAATTGACTGGCGGACACACCACTCGGACGCCGATGTTTCTGATGCGCGGCACCACCCCGCTCGCCGAGCTGATCGCAATGCAGCCGACCGCGCTGCGGCGTTGGTTGATGGGCAAGGTGCTGCCGCGGGTCTTGCGCAGCTACCGTTTCGAGGAGGCATTCTTCCTGCCCCAGGCGCGGCGCTTTCGCAGTGCGGTTCGGCTGCCGTTGATGTTGCTCGGTGGAGTGACCCAGCTCGGCACGATGACCGGCGCGATCGACGAAGGCTTCGACTTCATCGCGCTCGGTCGGGCGCTGATCCGCGAGCCGGACCTGATTGAACGGATGGAACGGGGCGATACGGCGGCGTCGCTATGCGTGCCGTGCAATCAGTGTATGGCCAGGGTCGGCAGTCAGCCGACCATCTGCCCCTGGAGAATCACCGGCCCACCGTCGTGAGCGCCGGTGGGCCGATGTGCGACATCAGCGCTCGCGGTCGGTCTTGCGCAGGCGACCGCGGTCGACAGCGTCATCGTACTGCTTCTGACCTTGCGGCGTGTCGACGTCGCGCCGGGCTTCTTCGGCGGCGCGCTCGCCCTTGTCAGATTGGGCAAATTTCTCGACTTTTTCGTCGTAGCGCTGGCCGGCATCTTCGCCGTACTTCTTTTGTGAGCTCATGGTTGGTGATGGTCGCAACCGATATGCCACGGTTGTCGCCGCTCTGCGCAGCTGCCCTCCCACCTGCGCGGGTAATATCTGCCGTGCCGTCTCCTGCTCAGCCAGCCGAGTTTACTCCGCGCCGCCTACGCTGCTGGCGCTCGCTTTGCGGTGATCAGCTGCCACAGGAGACAATCATGCCACGTGGCCAAGTCAGCGCACCCGATCGCAAGCCCACCTCTCCCAAGACCGACAAAGGCAGCAACAAGACGCTCGATCGGTCCTTCTATCGCGGCCGGCGCATCCACGAGGAGCGCTCCGACTACGACCCAAGCGAGGGGTGAGCAGGGGCGCATCAGCGCTTTGGGAAAGGGGCGCAGTCCTGTCTTCTTGTCCTCCTGTCGTGGTAGCCAGGGCGGCATGCGGCTCTGTCTTGCGTTGCTTCTCGCCACCCTTGCGGCTGCCTGCGATGATGACGGCAGTGTTCACCTGCCCACCCCGCCGGCAACCGCGTCGCACACCGCGACCGCTGTTGCTTCGAGCACCAGCACGCCGCTGCCGACCGCGACGGCACCGCCGTCCTCGACGGCACCGCCCTCCTCGACGCCGACGCGGCCGGCACCAGCCTCCGCTACGACATCCCCGACTCGCACCGCCACCCCCACCCTTGAGTCGACCGCGACCCGCACCGCAACCGCAACCCACACCGCGGTGGTGACGCCGCCGAACGACGACCGGATCGACGTCCTCGTCTTCACCCGCACCGCCGCCTTCCGCCACACCTCGATCGGCGAAGCCCACGCCTTCTTCCACTCGCTATCCGCTGCAGAAGGAATCCGCGCCGCCGTCAGTGAGGACCCTGCGCACTTCAATGACGACTTCCTGGCGCGCTTCGAGGTGATCGCCTTCGTCAACACCACCGGCGACGTGCTCGATGCCGATCAGCAGGCGGCGATGGAGCGCTTCATCCGCTCCGGCAAGGGTTATGTCGGCGTGCACGCCGCGGCCGATACCGAATACGATTGGCCCTGGTACGGCCGGTTGGTCGGAGCGTATTTCCGCAGTCACCCGCTGTTCCCCGTCGCGGTCGCAATCACCACCGAAGACGCGACCCATCCTGCCACCGCGCATCTCGGCGAGACCTTCCCCTTCACTGACGAGATCTACAACTTCGACCGCAATCCCCGCCGCGACAACGCGATCCTGCTGACCGTCGACGAAGCCGGGTTCATCTATCCCAACACCGACGGCGGCCCGTCGATGGGCGCCGACCATCCGATCGCCTGGTACAAGGAATTCGAAGGCGGGCGCTCGTTCTACACCAACCTCGGCCACCAGCAGCAGAGCTGGACCGCGCCGCTGTTCCGCGAGCACCTCCTTGCCGGCATCCGCTGGGCCGCGCAGCCGGCGAGCTTCAGCCGCTCGGTGTTGACCGGCAACGCGCGCAACCCGCTGGCGGTCGCTGCCGCGCCGGACGGCCGGGTCTTCTACATCGAGCGTACCGGCGAGCTGCGCGCCTGGTTGCCGGAGAGCGGACGGGTGGTCGATGCGCTGGTGCTGCCGGTGTCGCTCGCAGGCGAGAACGGCCTGCTCGGCATCGCTCTCGATCCTTCCTTTGCCGACAACGGCTACCTCTACCTTTATTACTCCGAGCCCGATACCGAGCCGATCCCCGAAACCAGTCCGCGCGGCTTCAATGTCCTGGCGCGCTTCACCATCGATGCCGCCAGTCACGGCGACCCTCAATCGCGTCTCGAGCTACTGCGCGTGCCGAGCGACCGCATCAACCACGAGGGCGGCGCACTCGCTTTCGGTCCGGACGGCAATCTCTACCTCTCGATCGGCGACAACACCGACCCGTTCGACTCCAACGGCTCGGCGCCGCTCGACGAACGGCCCGGGCGCGAGCTCTACAACTCGCAACGGACCGCGGCCAATCCTTTCGACCTGCGCGGCAAGATCCTGCGCATCCGGCCTGACGGCTCGATACCGCCGGGCAATCTCTTCCCTGCCGATGGCAGCAGCGGCCGCCCGGAAATCTTCGTCATGGGCGTGCGCAATCCTTTTCGCATCGCCGTCGATCCGCTCAGCGGCCGGCTGTTCTGGGGAGACGTCGGACCCGACGCCGTCGGCGACAGCAATCGCGGCCCGCGCGGCTACGATGAGATCAACTACGCCGATCGGCCGGGTAACTACGGCTGGCCCTACTGCATCGGCGCGAATCGGCCCTACTTCGACTTCGACTTCGAGACCAACCGGCCGGGCATGCGCTTCGTCTGCGACGACTTCATTCCGGCGCTGCTCGCCTATGACTATTTGACGATCTCGCAGCTGGCGCTCGGCAATGCTCTCGATCCCGAAATCATTCTCGATCCGGAATCGGGCGCCGCGTTCACCGGCCGCACCGCGATCGCGGGCGTCGTCGTGCCCCCCGCCGGAGAGGCACCGTTCGCGCTGCCCGCGCCGTTCGCCGGCACCTTGCTGATGACCGATTGGACCCGCGACATCCTCGCCTCGGTCGAGGTCAGCGAGAGCGGCGAGCTCGGCCGGGTGCGGCGACTGCTACCTTGGGAGCGCTTTCGCCGGCCGATCGATCTCGACGTCGGTCCCGACGGCGCGCTCTACGTGCTCGAGTACGGCAGTGGCTTTGCCGGCGACAACGACGACGCGCAGCTGAGCCGGATCGAGTATTCCGCCGGCGGCGATCTCTCGCCGGTGGCCGTCGCCAGCGCGGCGCCCGAGCGCGGCGCGCTGCCGCTGGCGGTGCATTTTTCGGCGAGCGGGTCGCACGCTGCCGGAGCGAGCGGAGCGATCGTATCCTACGAGTGGGATGTCGACGGCGACGGCGTGGTCGATAGCAATCGAGCCGAATTCGATCATGTCATCGAACAGAGCGGCGTCACCGTCGCAACCTTGGTGGTGGTCACCGAGTCGGGCCGTCGCAGCCTACCGGCGGCGGTGGAAGTGATCGCCGGCAACGCACCGCCGCGGGTGCGTATCCTCGAGCCGGCCGCCGGCACCGAGATCGTTGCCGGGACACCGGTGACTCTGGTCGGCGAGGCGGAAGACGACGAGGACGGCACCATCGACTGCCAGGACCTACAGTGGGACATCCGCCTCGGCCATAACGCTCATTCCCACCCCGGCTCGCTGCTGCGCGGCTGCAGCGTCAGCTTCAATCCGACCACGGGCAGCCACACCGCCGGCAGCAATCTCTTCTATGTGGTAGAGCTCAGCTACACCGACCGCGGCGCCCAAGGCCTTCCACCCTCGACCGCCCGAGCCACCCTAAGGCTAAACCTCGCCCGCTGAGGTGGGCGCCCCCTTTCCGCTCGACCTTACAATAGCCGGAGACCGCCCGCCCCCTGCCGTTTTCGATTGACGGAGGCGGTGCCGGGGTCGTAAGCCCACCCGATGCTGCTACGCCTGCTCGCGGCCGCCGCGACCCTCTCGATGTTCGCGGTACCCGGTGCCGCGCAACCGTTGCCGAAGGGCGACACCATCTGTCGTTCGGCGCTTGCCGCTGGCGTCCAGAAGCTGACGCGGACGTTAATCAAAGAGCAGGGCAAATGTCACCGCTCTCGCATGCTCGGCAGCGTCAGCGACCTCGTCGACTGCAACGATGTCGACGCGCTGCCGCTCAACGCTCGCACCAAGATCGCCAAGGCCGAGATCAAGATGCTCGAGCGCGCCGCGGCCAAGTGCCGCTCCGCCTCCAGCCCGCTCGCCAACGGCTACCAAGTTTGCGCCGCGCCCTGCGACGGCATCAGCATCAACAGCGAGTACGCCACTGTCGCCAATTGCCTGGCCTGTCTTGACCGCGAGCAGGTTCGCAGCGGCTTGACCGCGCTCTACGGCACACCGGCGATCCCCGGCGACAACACCGACGAGGTCGCCTGCCAGGCTGCCATCGGCAAGGCCTTCGAGAAGTACTTCACCAAGCTCTCCGCCGAGCAGATCCGCTGCCAAAAGAAGCAGGACGACGGCGACATCAACGCCGGCATCGACTGCAAAACCGCCGACCTCAAAGGCAAGATCGCCCGAGCCCGCACCAAGATCGACGCCCTGATCGCTCGCTGCGAGAGCAACGCCGTCGTCGCTGCGCTCGACAGCTGCGGCGACACCATCGGCGACGCCCAGACCTGCACCGCCGATCAGGTCGCAGCTGTCGGCGGGGCCTTGTTCGACCAGGTGTACCGTCCGCCGGCGCCGCCGCCGCCCACGCCGCTGCCCGTCGATTGCCCCGATGGATTGGACTGCCTCAACCTCCATGTTCAACCGGGTCCGTCTGCCGTTGCGCCTAGCGACGACGGCTGGTCGAGTTGGTTCACACTGACCAATCTGGTCGAGTTCATCGGCTTGGTCATCACCAACGGCTCGGAAGGTGACTTCGACTTCGGACCGCTCGAGCTACGCAAGGGACGGCTGACCGATGCCGGCGGCATCGCCAGCTTGACGCTCGCCAATGCCGCGATCGTCAGTGCCAAGCTGCCGAGCCTCTCCAACCAGGACGCTCGGGTGTGCTTCCGCATCCAGCAGGACCCGGAGGCCAGCGGCTGGATCGATTGCGATGGCGGCTCCAATGCCGACATCTCGCTGTCGGTCGATAGCAACGGCAACGGCAGCGGCGAGACGGCGCAGCTGGCGATCGGCAGCGGCGGCGGCGACTCCGGCGCCGGGGCCGGCGTGCTGCGAGTCCTGGTGCAGATCGCCAACAGCAGCAGCGCCGGCGTCGCCTGCGACGAGACGGACTTCAGCGGCAGTACGCCGATCCGCACCGCCTTCACCACCGCGTTGGCCACCAGCTTGGTCACCGAGCTGCGGCAGCATCAGGAGAATCCGCAGAACTACCCCGCCTCCTCGTCTCAGCGCGCCCTCAGCGGCCAAGACTTCGATTGCAGCCAATGGAGCGCCGGCTACCGCGCCAGCCTCGCCGTGCCCCTGCATCAGATGGACAACGTCCCCGGCGATGTGCTGCCCGGCGCTTACGATCTCGCCGAGGTGTTGCGCCTCGAGGTGATCGGCGCCGGCTCCGGCTCCGGCGGCGACGTCACTCCGACAGCGACCGCGACGCCGACGTACACCCGCACCGCGACGCCGGTGACACCCTCACCGACACCGCCGCCGGCGAACTGCCCGGCGGGGCTCGCTTGCGCCGCCTTCAATCTCGTCCCCGGACCGGGCGCGCTGCGCCCGACCGATGACGGCCTCTCGAGCTGGCTGCGCATCTTCGACTTCACCGGCTTCGATCTGTTCGGTAACGCCACCAATGGCCACTTCGCACCGAGCCCGCTGCTGTTCGGCCGGGGCGCCGCCGACGGCAGTGGCATCGCGCCGTTGTCTTTCCTCGGCACCTCGTACCTCGGCGCCAATCTGGTCGACGACGCCCAGCAACTGGGACAGCAAGGGACGATCTGCATTCGTTTGAGCCAGGATCCGGACACCACCGGCTGGATCGATTGCGACGGCGGCACCAACGCTGCCGCGAGCTTGACCGTCGACAGCCAAATGTCGAACCCGCCACCGCCTGATCCGGTGCCGGTGCTCGATGTACCCGCCAACGGCGATGCCGGCGCGGCGGCGGGGTCGGCCGTGATCCACGTGCTGGCGCAGATCGCGGTGGCACCGGTCAACGATGCCGCCTGCGATCAAATCGACTATTCGGCCTCGCCGGTGATCAAGACCGCCTTCAGTACGGCGAGCGCCACCAGCACCGTGCTCAACGATGTGATCGACGGCAACGGTCCGCAGTCCGCTGGACCCAACACGGTGACGCTCGCCGGCGCGGCCTTCGATTGCGCCACCTGGGGCGATGCCGTCGGGCCGCAGGCGAGCATCGCCGCGCCGCTGTTTGCCCTCGATTTCGTCGCCCCGGTGGTCAGCTCGATCGTCGATGTCGCCCAGGTCTTCCGCCTGCGACTCGACCCGCGCAGCTTTCCGACCGGTGACGAGACACCGACGCCGACACGGACGTCGACGCCGATCCCGACCGCGACGCCGACCGAGGCGCCGAGCCAGACGCCGACCGAGACCCCGACCGAGACGGCTACTCCTACCGCAACCGAGACGCCGACACAGACCTTCACCGACACGCCGACGCCTACGGCTACGG
>DASPMH010000213.1:0-6027 GCA_035627175.1 Terriglobales bacterium
CGACTGCAACCGCTGGGCGAACGAGATCCAGGCCGGCTCCTACGCCCTGATGGATACCACCTACGCCAAGCTCGATTTGCCCTTTCGCCTGGCATTGAGCGTATTGACGACGGTGATTTCGGTTTCTCCGGCATTCGCCGTCGGCAATTGCGGCCTCAAGGCGCTCGGCATGGATCACGGCAATCCGACCATAGACGAAGCGATGGTGCTGTTTTGCTCGGACGAGCACATCACCTTCATTCCCGAAAAGCCGCTGCGGATCGGCGATGTGGTGCGAGTCTGGCCCGGCCACATCGACCCGACGGTGGCGTACCACGAGCGAATCCACCTGATCTCCGGCGAGGACGTCGTCGAAACCTGGCCCGTAGATTTGCGCGGTTGGTAGCCGCGCCACCTGTAATGCTCTGATCGCGCCAAGCTGCTATGGTCCACCGGTGCGGATCGAGCGGCCTTTTCGATTGGTGGCGGACATCCTGCCTCAGGGCGATCAGCCTCAGGCCATCGAACAACTCAGCGAGGGAGTGCTGCGCGGCGACCGCCATCAGGTGCTGCTCGGCGTCACCGGCTCAGGCAAGACCTTCACCATGGCGAATGTCATCGCCAAGTGTAACCTGCCGGCGCTGGTGATCGCACCGAACAAGACCTTGGCGGCGCAGCTCTACAACGAGCTCAATGCGCTGTTTCCGGACAATGCCGTCCGCTACTTCGTCAGCTATTACGACTACTATCAGCCGGAGGCCTATGTCCCGAGCACCGATACGTACATCGAGAAAGATTCGTCGATCAACGACGAGATCGACAAGATGCGGCATTCGGCGACCAAGGCTTTGCTCGAGCGCAACGACGTAATCATCGTCGCCAGTGTCTCGTGCATCTACGGTCTCGGTTCTCCCGAGGCCTATTTCGACATGCTGGTCTTCCTCGAGGTCGGCGCCCAGATCGATCGCGACCGGATGCTGCGCAAGCTCGTCGAGATCCAGTATCAGCGCAACGACCACGACTTCCATCGCGGTACCTTTCGAGTCCGAGGCGACGTCGTCGAGATCTTCCCCGCCTATGAAGAGTCGCGCGCGGTGCGGATCGAGCTGTTCGGCGATAGCGTCGATGCGATCGCCGAGATCGATCCGCTGCGCGGCGTGGCGCTGCGGCGGCTCGACAAAATCTGCATCTATCCGGCGAGCCACTACGTCACCACTCCCGACCGGATGGAGCGCGCCGTCGAAGCGGTGCGGCAGGAGCTCGGCGATCGTATCCGCGAGCTGAAGAGCGAGAACAAGCTGCTCGAAGCGCAGCGCCTCGAGCAACGCACGCTCTACGACCTCGAGTTGCTGGCGGAAATGGGTTTCTGTCCGGGCATAGAAAACTACTCGCGTCACCTCACCGGCCGTTCTCCCGGGGAGCCGCCGCCGACGTTGATCAATTACTTTCCCGACCGCTGGTTGCTGTTCATCGACGAGAGTCACATCACCTGCTCGCAAATCGGCGGCATGTACCGCGGCGATCGCAGCCGTAAGGAGACGCTCGTCGGCTTCGGCTTCCGCTTACCATCGGCGCTCGACAACCGTCCGTTGAACTTCCAGGAGTTCGAGGCGCTGACGAAGCAGGTGGTCTACGTCTCGGCCACGCCCGGCGACTACGAGCTGCGCCAGTCGGGAGGGGTGGTCGTCGAGCAGCTGATTCGACCTACCGGCCTGATCGATCCGGAGATCGAGGTGCGCGGTGCCGGCAGTCAGGTCGACGACCTGTTGGAGGAGATACGGATTCGCATCGGCCGCAGCGAACGGGTGCTGGTCACTACGCTCACCAAGAAAATGGCCGAGGATCTGACCGACTACTACCAGGAGTTGGCGATCCGCGTGCGCTATCTCCACTCCGATATCGAGACCCTCGAACGGATCGAAGTGATTCGCGACCTGCGCCGCGGCGTCTTCGACGTGCTGGTCGGTATCAACCTCCTCCGTGAGGGGCTCGACATCCCGGAAGTGTCGCTGGTGGCGATTCTCGATGCCGACAAGGAGGGCTATCTGCGGTCGGAGCGCTCGCTGATTCAGACGATCGGTCGGGCCGCCCGCAATGTGCACGGCAAGGTGATTCTGTACGCCGACCGCATCACCGATTCGATGCGGCGCGCCATCGACGAGACCAACCGCCGCCGGGAAATCCAGAAGGCCTACAACGAAGCGCACGGCATCACCCCGCGCACGATCGAGAAAGCGATCGCTGAACGCTGGGCGGAAGCCGACTACGTCGATGTCCCGGTCGTCTCCGAATCGGCGGAGGATTATCTCTCTCCCGCCGAGATCGCGCGCCGCATCAGCCGGCTGCGCGAGCAGATGCGCACCGCCGCCAAAGAGCTGGAGTTCGAGCGTGCTGCCGAGCTCCGCGACCAGATCCGCGCCTTGCAGGCAAAAGAGCTCGAGCTGCGTGAGGGCAGGATCGGCGAGCCGGTGAGCTAGCGGTCCAGTTCCAGCGTGCATTTGCACAGTCGCGACGCTACAATCCTGCGATCTTCCGTCGACCGTGAGGTGTCATGAGAATTCTGATCGTAGCCGTCCTGATGATCTTTGCCGGGCCTGCCCAAGTGCAAGCACAGGCAGCGCAACCGAAAAAAGAGGGCGCCGCCAAGGACGCAAAGCCCGCCGCTCGCAAAGCCAAGCCCGCTGCTAAAGCGGCACCGAAAGCCGAACCGGCCGCCGCCGCTGCCGCGGAAGACGCCGGCGGCGAGAATCCGCTAGCCGCTTCTTTTCGCGAGTTCTGCAAAGAGTGGCAGGGCAAGCTTGCGGAGCGCGAAGTTCGCAATGCCTCACTGATCAAGTGGGATCAGGGCGCCGGCTGGGTGCAAGGGACTTACACCGGCTTCGCTCCCGACTACACCTGCACCGTCGACGGGCGCGGCGCCAACACCATCGGCAAGATCGTCTACCTCGAGGTCAAGTACGAGAAGCGAGGCGCGACGATCGAAGAGGCGCAGAAGCAGCCGCCGCACGCGCTGGAGACGACGGAAGTCACCGAGATCTTCCGCTTCGAGAAGGGCGCCTGGGTCTATTGATGGTCCGCCTCAGCCTGGCCGGTCTGGGAGTAGTGGCAATAGCGAGCGTCGCTGTCGCGCAGGCGGAACCCGCAGCCCGGGTGCCGTCCGATGCCGTGCTGCGCAAGGCGCTGGAAGCCAGGTGCATGCAAAGAATGGAGGAGCTCGGCCAGGTCGAGAAGAGCAACGCCGAGCAGATCGCCTGGGAGATCTCACCGATCGCCGTGCGCGGCACCTACACCGGCTTCGTCAGCGGCGAACAACACGTCTGTGCGCTCGGCACCTCGCAAAGCGCTCAGCCGACCGGCACCATGCGTTATCAGGAAGTGGTCTACGAGAAGGCCGGCAAGACCTTGAGTGCCGCCCAGGGCGATGAGGCTCGGCCGATCGAAATCAACGAGATCACCGAGATCTTCATCTATCGCGACGGGGCTTGGCGCTGATCTTCGGCGCAGTTCATCTGCGCCTCCGTTTTCGCTAAGGTCCGCGCCATGCCGAAGCGCCAATCCAAGGCGTGGGCCGGACGCATGGAAGCGCCGACCGACGCGACCGTAGAGACCTTCACCACCTCCTTTCCTTTCGACCGCCGTCTCTACCGCCACGACATCCGCGGCAGCATCGCTCATTGCGGAATGCTGGCGAAGCAGAAGATTATTCCTCGCAGGGACGCCGCGGCGATCGTACGCGCGCTGGCGCAGATAGAAGCAGAGCTCGACCAAGGCCGTTTCCGTGCTCTGCCCTCGGACGAGGACATCCACATGGCGGTGGAACGACGGCTGATCGAGAAGATCGGTCCGGTCGGCGGTAAGCTGCACACGGCCCGCAGCCGCAACGATCAGGTCGCGCTCGATCTGCGCTTGTTTCTGCGCGACGAGATTGCTGCGATCCGCGCTCTGATCCGCCGCACCATCGAGGCCTTCGCCGAGCTGGCCCGTAGCCACCCCGAGCTGATCATGCCCGGCTATACCCATTTGCAGCCGGCGCAACCGGTTCTTTTCGCCCATCATCTGCTCGCCTACGTGCAGATGCTCCGGCGCGACGACGAGCGCCTCGCCGATTGTCTGAAGCGCGTCGACGTACTGCCGCTGGGTTCGGGCGCCCTTGCGGGAACCACCTTTCCGATCGATCGCGATTTCGTCGCGGCTCAGCTCGACTTTCCCGCCGTCAGCGAGAACAGCATGGACGCCGTCAGCGATCGGGATTTCGCTGCCGAGTTCCTCGCCGCGGGGGCGCTCCTCGGGGTTCATCTCAGTCGCTTTGCCGAGGACTTGGTCCTGTGGTCGTCGCAGGAATTCGGCTTCATCGACCTGCCGGATGCCTTCGCCACCGGCAGCTCGATCATGCCGCAGAAGAAGAATCCCGATGTCGCCGAGTTGGTGCGTGGCAAGGCCGGCCGCTTGATCGGCAATCTGATGGCCTTGTTGACCGTGCTCAAGGGGCTGCCGATGACCTACAATCGGGATCTGCAAGAAGACAAAGAGCCGGTCTTCGATACGGTCGACACCCTCAAGGGTAGCCTGACGGTGTTGAGCCTGATGCTGCCGCAGCTGCGCCCGAGGGCCGACCGGCTCGCCATCGCAGCGACGGCGGGCTTCACTCTGGCAACCGAGTTGGCGGACTATCTCAGCACCAAAGGGCTGCCGTTCCGGGAAGCTCATGCGGTCGTCGGCGCCGTGGTGCGCTCCTGCCTTAAGCAGCAATGCACGCTCGCCGACCTTTCGGTTGAGGAGCTGCAGCGATTCTCGCCGCTCTTCGCCGCCGACGTTAAGCGCTGGCTGACACCACAAGCGGCGGTCGCGCGCCGAGCGGCCACCGGCGGCACCGCTCCGATCAATGTTCGGCGCCAACTCAAACGGCTGGGGAAATGACGCGGCCAGGCGCCGGGCTCGTCGCCGCGATGGTGGGACTGAGTTTGCTAGCCGCCTGCGGGCGCAAGGATGATCCTCGCCCGCCCGAGGATGTCGCTCCGGTCGCCGTCGCTGAGCTCACCGCCACCAATATCGTCGAAGGGGTGCGCTTGAGCTGGGAGCGGCCGCGCCATTACGCCGGCGGCGGCAAACTCACCGATCTGGGCTACTTCGAGGTGTGGCGGTTAGATCCAGGGCAGCCTCGCCAAGCGCAGCGGATCGCCACCATTCGGGTCGACGATCGTCAGCGCTTTCAGCAGGCGAAGCGGTTTTCGCACGTTGACAACGACACCGTTCCCGGGAACTTGTACCAGTACTATGTGGTAGTGTTCACCGCCGACGGCTACGACAGCACTCCTTCGAACATCGCCACCATCACTCGCACGGAGGTTTCGAGACACTGAGATGGCGCGTTTGGCTTTCACCAAGATGCACGGCATCGGCAACGACTACGTCTACGTCGATTGCTTCGAGCACTCCGTCATCGATCCGAGCAGTCTGGCGCGCCGCATCAGCCCACGCCGCACCGCGATCGGTTCCGACGGTTTGATTCTGATCCACCCGTCCTCGGCCGCCGATTGCCGCATGGAGATGTACAACGCCGACGGCAGCCGCGGTGAGATGTGCGGCAACGGCATTCGCTGTGTCGGCAAGTTCGTCTACGACCACGGTCGGGTGCGTAAGGAACGCCTCTCGGTCGAGACCGACGCCGGCATCAAACAGCTCGAGCTCCACCTCGAGCACGGCAAGGTGGCCTCGGTCACGGTCGACATGGGCGAGCCGATCCTCGAAGGAGCCCGCATCCCTGTTGCCAGCTCGGGTCGGGCCGTCAATGTGCCACTCAGCGTCGAAGCACCGGAAGGTACCCGCACCTTCGACGTCACCTGTGTCTCGATGGGGAACCCGCACTGCGTGGTGTTCCTCCCCGAGGTCGATGGGCTCGATCTGGAGAAGCTCGGGCCGCGCTTCGAACGCCATCCTTTTTTCCCCAAGCGGGTCAATACCGAGTTCATCCAAGTGCTACAGCCCGATCTACTGCGCATGCGAGTCTGGGAGCGCGGCTCCGGTGAGACGGCAGCCTGCGGCACCGGA